>JACDAF010000301.1 GCA_013695575.1 Chloroflexota bacterium
TGCGGGTGTGTTGTAGTGGTAACAAGGAACTTTCCCAAAGTTCAGTCACGGGTCCGATTCCCGTCACCCGCTCAGTGATCTCTTGGTGAGGCGCCTCATTCTCGCGGCCGCGCTTGCCCTCGTCGGCGGCGTCTTCCTGCTCCAGGGCATCGGTCTCCTGCGCGGCTCCGTCATGACCAGCGATCCGACGTGGGCCGTCATCGGCGCGGCGATGCTCGCCGTTGCGCTCCTCCTCGCGTGGTCCGCGGTCCGGCCGCGTAACTGGACCTAGACGGTCGTCGCCTTCTTGCGCTGACCCGCGATCCGGTCGCGGTCCTGCTTCGCGAGCAGGCGCTTGCGGATCCGGTAGGCCGCGGGCGTGACCTCGAGCAGCTCGTCGTCCGCGAGGAACTCGACCGCGTCGTCCAGGGAGAGATCGCGCACGCCGTCGAGGCGCACCGCGATGTCTGATGTGCTGCTGCGGATGTTCGTGAGGTGCTTCTTGCGTACGACGTTCACCTCGAGGTCGCGGTCACGGATGTGCTCGCCCACGACCATGCCCTCGTAGACCTCCACGCCCGGGCCGATGAAGAGGGTGCCGCGGTCCTGCGCCGCATTCAGACCGAAGGTGGTGGTCGTGCCTGCCTCGAACGCGATGAGCGAGCCATATGTCCGGGGCTCGATCGCGCCCGCGTGCGGCCCGTAATCCGCGAAGAGCGTGTTCATGACACCCTCACCGCGCGTGCCCGTGAGGAATGCCTGCCGGAACCCGAGCAGGCCCCGTGTAGGGATCCGGTACACGCAGTGCGCGGTCCCGTCGTCGCGGTACTTCATGTCGACGAGCGCACCGCGGCGGCGGCCCGCGAGCTCGACGACGGCTCCGAGAAGCTCCTGGCTCACCTCGACCTCGAGCATCTCGTACGGTTCCTGCCTCTTCCCGTCGATGTCCTTGAAGATCACCTCCGGCCTCGAGACCTGGAGCTCGTAGCCCTCGCGCCTCAGGTTCTCGATGAGGATCGCGAGGTGCAGCTCGCCGCGCCCGCTCACCACCAACGTGTCGGGACTGTCCGTGTCCGCGACGCGCAGCGCCACGTCACGCTCGAGCTCCGAGTACAGCCGCTCGCGCAGCTTGCGGCTCGTGACGTGCGTCCCCTCGCGACCCGCGAACGGGCTCGTGTTCACCGCGAAGGTCATGCGCAGGGTGGGCTCCTCGACGCTGATGGGTGGCAGCGATCGCGGATCGTCCGCGTCCGCGATCGTGTCACCGATGCGGATGTCCGGGACACCCGCGACCGCAACGATGTCCCCGGCCGCGGCCTCCTCGACCTCCTGGCGCCCGAGACCCTGGAACGTGTAGAGCTGCGTGACGCGGCCCTTCGTGAGTGTCCCCAGGTGGTCGATCCGTGCGACTGGCGCACCGCGCCTGAGCGTTCCTGCCTGCAGCCGGCCGATGGCGATCTTGCCCTTGTAGTCGTCGTACGTCGTCGTCGTGACGAGCAGCTGCGGGGGGGCGTCTGGGTCGACATCGGGCGGCGGGATGCTCTCGACGATCGCGTCGAACAGCGGCTCCAGCGTCTCACCGATGTGGCGGTGATCCGTCCCGGCGGCGCCGATCAGCGCGTTGGTGTAGACGGTCTCGAACTCGCACTGCTCCTCGCTCCCGCCGAGGTCGAGAAAGAGGTCGAAGGTGGCGTTCAAGACGTGGTTCGGGCGCGCCTGCGGGCGGTCGATCTTGTTGATGACGACGATCGCGCGATGGCCGCGGCGCAGTGCCTGCCGCAGGACGAAGGTCGTCTGCGGCATCGGGCCGTCGACGGCGTCGACGAGCAGCAGCACTCCGTCGACCATGTTCATCACCCGCTCGACCTCGCCACCGAAGTCCGCATGGCCCGGGGTATCCACGATGTTGATCTTGGTGCCCCGGTACATGACGGCGGTGTTCTTGGCCATGATCGTGATGCCACGCTCGCGCTCGAGATCGTTCGAGTCCATGACGCGCTCGGTCAGCTGCTGGTTCTCTCGAAAGATCCGGCTCTGGCGGAGCATCGCGTCCACGAGGGTGGTCTTGCCGTGATCGACGTGCGCGATGATCGCGACGTTGCGGATGTCGTGACGACGCACTCGCTGCAAGTATGCGGGCTGTCGTCTCGCGAGCTGCCGCGAGGATGGCCAAGGGGACGCCACCTGTGAAGCCTGCTACCCGCCCGATCGCGACGCGTCCACGACGGCAAGCACCGCGGTGAGCCCGCGCTGCCCACCGACCGGCACCTCTCCGTCAAGGTGAAGGAAGCGCAGCCCGGCCGCGACCGCGCCGCCGTCCGCGACGGCATGGTCACCGACCATCAGCGCCAGGTCGGGGGGGACAGCGAGCTTCTCGCAGGCGGCGAGGAAGATCCGCGGGTCGGGCTTCTCCGCGCCGACCTCGTACGAGTGCGTGAACGCATCGACGAGCCCGCCGAGGCCACGCCCCTCGAAGATCGTGACGAGCTCGCGCGGGACATTGCTCACCACGCCGACCTTGACGCCGCGCGCGCGGAGCGCACGCAGCGTCGGCTCGGTATCGGAATACGGTACCCAGCGCTCCTGCGACATGACGCGCCGGTACAGCTCAGGCGCGAGCCCCGGCGCGAGGCGGTGAGCGCGCTCGAACAGTGACGTCCACGCCGCCCGGTGAAGGTCGGGCGAGAGATCGCGCCCTCTGGCGAGCTCCTGGGGCGTCTTGCCGGCGGCCCAGATCTCGTCCCACAGGGCTCGCGCGTCCGCGTACGTGACGTGCACTCCCCGCTCATCCGCGGCCTCAACGATCGCGTGCGCCGCGTCCGGGCTCGCGAAGAGCGTGTCGCCCCAGTCGAAGAGCACCGCGCGGATCGGTGGCACTGCACGATTCTCGGCGGCTTCGCAGAATGGCGCTCACCAGCGAGGGAGGACCACATGCGTGTCGCGATCCTCGGCGTCGGCCGGCTCGGGGCGTTCCATGCGCGGGTGCTGCGCGACATGCGTGACGTGACCGAGCTCCGCGTGTACGACGCGGACGCCGCTCGCGCCCGGGAGGTCGCGGCGCCGCTTGATGCGCGCGCCGTCGGAACGATCGATGATGCCCTCGCGGGAGCGGACGCCGCGGTCATCGTCACCCCGACGGGGAGCCATGCCAGCCTCATCCACACCTGCCTCGCGCTCGGGCTGCCCGCCTTCTGCGAGAAGCCGATCTCGCTGGACCTCGCATCCAGCCGCACGGTCGTCGAGCAGGTCGAGCGCAGCGAAGGACGGGTCCAAATCGGCTTCCAGCGCCGCTTCGACGCCGGCTTCCAGGCCGCTCGTGACCTCGTGCGCTCTCGCGAGCTTGGCACGATCTACGGCTTCGCGATGACGAGCCGCGACGCGTTGCCACCGCCGGACGCGTACATCAGCACGTCCGGCGGGCAGTTCCGGGATCAGCTCATCCACGACTTCGACATGACGCGCTGGCTTTTCGGCGACGAGGTCGAGGAGCTGACCGCGCTCGGGTCGACCCAGGGATTCCCGCAGTACGACGTGATGGGCGACGTGGCCACGGCGGCCGTCCTCATGCGGCTACGCGGAGGCGCGGTCGGGTCCGCGAGCGCCGCGCGCCACAACGAGGCAGGCTACGACATCCGGGTCGAGGTCTATGCGGCGAAGGACACGATCGCCGTGGGCTGGGACCCGCGCACGCCGGTCCGCTCCGTCGAGCGCGACATGCCCGCGCTCGCCGGCCCGCGGTATCCTTCGTTCTTCGTGCGGTTCGACGCGGCCTACCGTGCGGAGCTTGCGCACTTCCTGCGCTTCGCGCGTGGCGAGGCCGACAACCCCTGCACCGTCGCGGAGGCGCACGAGGCGCTGCGCCTCGCCGAGGCGGCGACGCTGTCGGTTCGAGCACGCAGGCCCGTCAGGCTGAGCGAGATCAACTAAGGTGCTTCGCACGTCCCCGCGCCGCCCGCCTCCGCCAGCCGAAGCCACGCCTTCCGGTCGCCTCCTTGGTCGTCCGTGAGCGTCGAGGTGCGCTTCCTCGGGAGCGGCAACGCGTTCGCGGCCGGCGGGCGGGGACACGCCTGCATCATGGTCACGGCGACGGAGGGCCGGATCCTCCTCGACTGCGGTGGGAGCGCGCTGCCCGCCATCACCGCCGCCTGCGATCCCAGCACCATCGACGCGGTCGCGATCACCCATCTGCACGGCGACCACTTCGGCGGCCTGCCCTACCTCGTCCTGCAGCAGAAGTACGCGCCCCGGTCGCGCCCGCTCGCCCTCGGTGGCCCGCCCTCGCTCGGCGCACGCTTTCTCCAGGTCGCCGACGGCCTTTACCCCGACTTCCTCGATGAGCCGTTCCCCTTCGAGCTCGAGTTCACGACCCTTCACGAAACCCCTGTGCGGCTCGGCCCGGCGGACGTGTCGGCGCATCCGGTCACGCATGTGCCGGCGTCAGAGCCGCACGGGCTGCGCGTGCGCGTCGGCGGAAAGCTCATCGCGTACACGGGCGACGCCGCGTGGAGCGACGCGCTGCCGGCGCTCGCCGACGGCGCGGATCTCTTCATCTGCGAGGCGACCACGTACTCCACCAACGATCCGGCGCACTTGAGCGCGCGCGAGCTGGCGCGCCACCGCGACGAGCTTCGGGCGAAGCGGATCATCGTGACCCACCTCGGGTCCGAGTCTCTCGCGAACCGGCACGACCTCGTGTTTGACATCGCGGAGGACGGCGCGACCTTCGAGGTCTAGCGTCCTGGCCCGGAGACTGCTGGCCGTCGGCACGGCGACGAGCCGGACCGGCCAGGCGACGCTAGCCGGAAGACAGCTCGGCGGGCGTGGCCGGCACGATGACGTGGGCGCGCTCCGGGCGGAGCATGAGCGAGACGGAGCCCTCGAAAGCGACGCCCGCACCGGGATCAGCCTGGTCGACGATCCATTCGCGGCCGTCGACATTGATCCAGTACCGCATGATGTCACCGAGGAACGCGCGCCGCGCCACCGTCCCCGCGAGCGAGATCATTCCCTGTGCTGTGGCACCCGCGGAGGCGAGCCACAGCGACTCGGGCCTCACCGAGAGTCTCACTTCCTGATCTTCGCGCACGCTCACCCCAGGTGGCAGGCCGACCGGCACGCGCGCCCCACCGAACGCAAGCACCGCCGTAGCGCCGCGGACGTCGCGGGCGATCGCCGGAACGAGGTTCACTGCGCCGACGAAGTCCGCGAGGAACTCGGTACGCGGGCGGTAATAGATCTCCCAGGGTGTACCCGCCTGCTCGACGCGGCCCTGATTCATGACCGCGATCCAGTCTGAAAGGGAAAGCGCTTCGTCCTGATCATGGGTGACGTAGATGAACGTCATCCGCAGCTGCTGCTGCAGCTCACGCATCTCCCAACGCAGCGACTCCCGGAGCTTCGCATCGAGGTTCGACAGCGGCTCGTCGAGAAGCAGGATCTGGGGCCGCACGACGAGCGCGCGGCCGACGGCGACGCGCTGCTGCTGGCCGCCGGAGAGCTGATTCGGCCAGCGGTGGCCGAGTCCCCCGAGACCGACGAACTCGAGCGTCTCGGCGACGCGCCGCTCGCGCTCCTTGCCCGGGACGCCGGCGACGCGCAGTCCGTATCCAACGTTGTCCTTCACGGTCATGTGGGGAAAGAGTGCGTAGTCCTGGAACACCATCGCCGTACCGCGCCGGTGAGCTGGAAGCTGATTGATCCGCTTGCCGCTGAGGACGATATCGCCCTCGTCTGGGTCGTAGAAACCGGCGATCATCCGCAGCGTTGTCGTCTTGCCGCAGCCGGAAGGGCCGAGCAGGGTGGCGAAGGCACCGCGCGGGATGGCGAAGGAGACGTTGTCGACCGCCTTGGCGGCCCCGAAACGCTTCGTGACGTTGTCGACCCGCAAGTGCGCTGTCTCGGCGGCACCTGGGAGGACCTCGGGGGCCGAAGACCCCGGCTGGCCGTCAGCCACGGGCCGCTCCGAGCGAGACCCGGCCGCGACCGAGGACCGCGATGACGACGAGCGCGATGATCGCCATCCCGACGTCGGCCACGGTGAACGCGGTGGCGCCGCCCCAGTTGAAATCGCCGACGAGCTGGAAGATGGTGATCGTCGCGGTGGTGGATTGCGTGGTGAAGAGGAAGATCACGACCGACAGGGTGGTCACCGCGCGGACGAACGTGGTGGTGAAGCCGACGCGGACCGAGCCACCCAGCATCGGCACGAGAACGTCGCGGAACGTGCGCAGGCCACTGGCGCCGAGGCTCGTCGCGGCCTCGTCGATGGAGCGATCGATCTGGCGCAGGCCGGCTACGGCCGCCTGGTACCCGACCGGGATGTTCCAGAAGATCATCGAGATCGTGATGAGCGCGCCACGATCGACCCAGTCGAGCCACTGCTCGTTGAACGCGGTCGCGTACCCCAGTCCGAAGAAGAGACCGGGCACGGCGGCCGGCATGATGAGGAGGAAGTCGAGCACGCGCCGGCCGCGCCAGCGACCGCGCTCGACGAGGAACGCGGCCAACACGGCGAAGATCCCGGACAGCGTGGCCGCAACGAGCCCGTAGACCAGGGTGTTACGGAGGCTCAGGCTGTGCGCGCCGACGTACTCGAAGTGCTGTGTCGTGAATCCGAGGTTCGTCGGGAAGGCGAGCGTGAGGGCGCTCACGACGAGCGTGCCGTACACGAGCAGGATGACGAGAGCGCAGAGCGAGCACGCGATGAACGCGGCCCACGACACCCAACGGGGCACCGGCGGCCGCGGGATCGACGACGCCTTTCCGCTGACGGTCACGTACTGGCGGCCGCCATCGAGCCGAAGCTTCGCGACGTAGATGACGAGCGCGAGCCCGAGGAGGATGGTGCTCACGGCGGCGGCGCCGGAGAGGTCGCCGAAGCCCGAGATGAGGCCATACGCCTGTGTCGGAAGCACCGTGTAGAGCCCGCCGATGAGCGCCGGATTGCCGAAGTCCTCGAGCACATAGATCGCCGTCGTCAGGATCGCCGCGCCGAGCCCCGGACGCGTGAGCGGCAGCGTGACACTGCGGAAGACCTGCCAGGGGCCAGCGCCGAGGTTTCGCGCGGCCTGCTCGAGCCGGGCGTCGCTGCGGGAGAGCACGTCGGCGATGAGCTGGTAGGAGAACGGGAAGAATGCGATCGTCTGCACGCCCCAGATCCCGAAAAGTCCGAGAATGTTCGGGCTCTGGCCGAACACGTGGTACGTGATGATCCCTCGCGGACCGAACAGCAGGATGTAAGCGGCCGCGACGACGAACGGCGGCGAGAGGAGCGGCAGGATACCGACGAGGCGGAAGAACGGCTTGCCGCGCATGTCCGTGTAGACCATCGCGTACGCGTACA
This sequence comes from Chloroflexota bacterium, assembly GCA_013695575.1. Taxonomy (GTDB): domain Bacteria; phylum Chloroflexota; class Limnocylindria; order P2-11E; family P2-11E; genus JACDAF01. The sequence goes on from JACDAF010000301.1 coordinate 7,322, forward strand.
CGAACCCGAGGAGCACCGCGGTCGTCGTCGACAGCGCCGTGACCGAGAGCGAGTTCTGGAGTGGGCGCACCCACGACCCGCCGCTGAAGAAGTCCGCGTACCCGCTCCCCCCAGGCGTTGCGACGACGCGGACCTGCGGGTAGACGATGAACAGGAGGACGAGGCCGGTGACGACCAGCAGCGCGAGCAGGAGCGACGGCTCGCGCCGCAGGCTGGTCACCGGCCGATCCCTAGTCCGCTAGATGCCCACCGTCTGCTGCCACAGCTTCAGGAGACGATCCTTGTTCGCGGCAGCCCAGTCGCGGTCGTAATTGACGAGCTCGACGGACGTGAGGGTCGGCGCGCCTGGCGCCGGCGGCACGTCGGTGCGGACCGAGACGCGATTGCTGAGCTTCACGTTCAGCTCGCCCGCCTCCTTCGTGAGCACCCAGTCGACGAACGCCTTTGCCGCGACCGGGTTCTTCGTTCCCTTGATGACGCTGACGGCCCCGATCTCGTACCCCGTCCCCTTCGGGATCGCGAGGTCGATGCCCGGGTTCTTCACCTTCTCCGTGAGGATGTCGTGCGCCCAGTTCGGCGCGGCGACGAACTGACCCTGCGAGACGAGCTGGATGGCCTGTGGGCTCGTGCCCGGGTACTGGGCGACGTTCGCGTGGAAACGCTTCATGTAGTCCATGGCCTTGGCCTCGTCCTTGTTGAAGCGGAAGACCTGTGTCGCGATGAAGATGTAGCCGCCGCCCGTGGTGATCGGGCTGCCGAGGATGAGCTTGCCCTTCCACTTCGGATCGAGCAGGTCATCCCAGGATGTGGGCTTGGCGCCGCCGACCTCCTTGTTGACGCGGTCGGTGTTCATGACGATGCCGAAGATGCCGAAGTAGAAGCCGGTCCAGTTCTTGTTCGGGTCCTTCGACTCCTTCGCGACCGCCGAGGCTGCCGGGGACTCGTACGTCTCGAGGAGGCCGTCCTTGCCGAGGCCGTCGTGGAAGGACGAGTCGCCGCCGATGAAGACGTCCGCCTTCGGGCTCGCTTTCTCGGCCTTGATGCGGGTCTGGAGCTCGCCGGCCGCCGCGAGTGGCAGCAGGTCCACCTCGACGCCGGGCGTCGCGGCCTTGAACGCCGCGACGAACTGGTTGTTGGTCGACTCGTTGAGCGCCGAGTAGACCGAGATCCGGCCGCTGGGCTTCGCCGCGGCGGTCGGCGCCGCACCGGTGGCGGTCGCTGGCGCCGGAGCGCCGGCCCCTCCACCACCGCAGGCGGCTGCCGCGGTCACGATGCCCATGGCCTTGAGGAAGCTGCGCCGGTCGAGCTGCGGAGTCATTCGGTATTCCCTCCCACGGTGGTCGCGGGTGAGTCTATTCATCCCACGGTCGCCGCGCTGCCTCTCGCGGCTTTCGCGCCCGGGGCCCGGTCGGGCAAGGCCCTCCCTTGCCTGAAGGAGCTGCGGTCAGCTGCGTAGCCAGTCGTGGTCGGCGTCGAAGGTGACCTGCCATTCACGACGCGGCCCCGCCATGACGTTCAGGTAGTACAGGTCGTAGCCCGGCGCGGCCGAGACCATGTGGTAGCCGCGCGGGACGAGCACGAGATCCCCGTCGCGCACGGCGACGGTCTCATCGAGCGAGCGGTCCTCCGTGTACACGCGCTGGATCGCGAAGCCGCGCCCGTCGCGAAGGCGGTGGTAGTAGATCTCCTCGAGCGCAGACTCGCGAGGCGGGTCGTCCCGGTCGTGCTTGTGTGGCGGGTACGACGACCAGTGCCCGCCGGGCGTGAGGACCTCGGTCACGAGGAGCGACGAGGCCGGCTGGTCCTCCATCAGGATGTGGTGGATCCGTCGCTCCATCGCGCCGGAGCCGCGCACCTCGAGCCGAGCCTCCTCCGGCGCGAGTGCGCGCGCGGTCGCGCCCGGCTCGCCGGGAGCGGTGCCGATCGCGACCTCCGCATCGTCGCGCGCTGTGATCTCGAACGCGAGGCCGGGCGGCAGGTACGCGGCCGCAGGCGGTCCGTCGAATGGCGTCGGGCGCTCGCCGATCCGCCACCGGCCCGCGGCGGACCCGATCTCGCACGACCCTCCGAGCACGACGACACAGGCCTCTCGGCCGGGATACACGCGCTCGACGTGCGCGCCGAGCGGCAGGCGAAGGACTTCGAACCCCACGTACTGCCAGCCCGCGCCCTCCGGCGTGACCTCGAGCGTGCGGTGCCCACCGTCGGCGACCACCGAGGCGAGACGGAGGCCGCTCACGGACGAGCGAGGGCCGGCAGCGGAAGCGTGCTCACGCCGAGGCGCGGGTGACGTCCGCAGATGAGAAGCACCTACGCGGGCGGGCGCAGGTACCGGCGCTGCGTCCCCTGTCCGCTCTCGTAACGGGTACGCGCGGCCCGCACCTCCGCGTCCTCCGAGATCTCGCCGACGGCCACATCCCACCATGAGCCGTACGACGGGACGGCCTCGTAGCGATCGGTCTCGACGACGATCGCCGCGCAGGCGCTGCCGGCCTTCGCCGAGGCGAGCGCCTCGCGGAGCTCCGGGATGGTGCGGACGCGGATCGCCGGCACGCCGAGGCTCTCGGCGTTCGCCGCGAGGTCGATGGGCAGCACGTCCCCGTGCTCGCCGCCGTCGTCGAGCCCCAGCCCGGCGGCCGTGCGATAGCGGTAATGGGTCCCGAACCCCGCGGAGCCGACCGCACGTGAGAGGGCGCCGATCGACGCGAAGCCATGGTTGTCGACGATGACGACGATGAGCTTCACGTTCTCCTGGACCGCGGTGACGAGCTCCTGCGCGAGCATCAGGTACGAGCCGTCGCCCACCAGGACGAAGACGTCCCGCTCCGGCGCCGCCATGCGCACGCCGAGCCCGCCCGCGATCTCGTAGCCCATCGTCGAGAACCCGTACTCCACGTGGTAGCCCTTCGGGTCCCGCGTGCGCCACAGCTTGTGCAGGTCACTCGGCAAGGAGCCGGCGGCGCACACGACCACGTCCTCGGGCGCGGCTGCCGCGTTGACCGCGCCGATGACCTCGCTCTGCGCCGGCAGCGGGGCGTGTCCGATCGTGTACAGCCGCTCGACCTCCGCGTCCCACGCGCGCGCGAGGCGCGTCGCCTCGGCGCGGTACGTGTCGTCGACGCGATGGCCGACCTCGGCGAGGGCCACGATCGTCGCGCGCGCGTCGCCGATGAGCGCGACGCCGGAGTGCTTGTGTGCGTCGAACTCGGCCACGTTCACATTGACGAATCGCACGTCCGGGTGGGCGAATGCGCTCTTCGACATGGTCGTGAAGTCGCTCCAGCGAGTGCCGATCCCGATGACGAGGTCCGCGGTCCGCGCGAGCGCGTTCGCTGCCGCGGTGCCGCTGACTCCGAGTGCGCCGACGGCGCTCGGGTGCTCGTAGGGAAGCGAGCCTTTGCCCGCCTGCGTCTCCGCGACAGGGATGCCGCTCGCCTGCGCCCACATCGCGAGCGCGACCGACGCCCCGGAGTAGATGACACCCCCGCCGGCCACGATGAGCGGCCGCTTCGCCGCCGCGATCAGATCCAGCGCTCGTGTGAGCGCGGCCGCGTCGGGGAGCCGGCGCTCGATCCGCCACATGCGCTTCTCCAGGAAACCGCTCGGGACGTCGAGCGCCTCCGCCTGGACGTCCTGGGGGAGGCACAGGGTGACCGCGCCGGTGTCCGCGGGGCTCGTCAACACACGCATCGCCGCGAGCGCCGACGGCAGCACCTGCTCGGGCCGCGTGATCCGGTCCCAGTAGCGTGAGAGGGGCTGGAAGGCGTCGTTGACCGACACGTCACCGCGCCACGGCGTCTCGAGCTGCTGCAGCACGGGATCCGCCACGCGCGACGCGAACACATCTCCCGGAAGGAGCAGCACCGGGAGCCGGTTCACCGTCGCGACCGCGGCGCCGGTGAGCATGTTCGTGGCGCCCGGCCCGATCGACGACGTGCAGGCGAAGGTCTGCAGGCGGTCGCGCATCCGCGCGAAGCCGATCGCCGCGTGCACCATCGCCTGCTCGTTGCGCGCTTGGTAGTAGGTGAGGGAGCCGGCGCTCTCTTTGAGCGCCTGACCGATGCCCGCGACGTTGCCGTGCCCGAAGATGCCCCAGCACCCGGCGAAGAACCGCTGCTCGGTCCCATCGCGCTCGACGTGCTGAGCGGCGAGGAACCGCACGAGTGCCTGCGCCACCGTGAGCCGGACCGTCGGCATCCGCCCGTACAGTAGGCGGTCCCAGCGCCGCTTCGCGTCGCCGTGACCGTCCTGCTACTTCGCCGTGCGGCTACGCAGTAGGCGGTCCCAGCGCCGCTTCGCGCCGCCGTGACCGTCCTGCTACCGTGCGGCGCCCGAGGGAAGCAGGAGGATCACGCATCGCAATGAAGGTCGCGGCAGCGCCGATCAGCTGGGGCGCGTGCGAGATCCCCGGGTGGGGCGAGCTGCTCCCGTACGAGCGCGTGCTCGACGAGATGGCCGCATCGGGCTACGCCGGTACCGAGCTCGGCCCGCCCGGATTCCTGCCGGGGGACCGGCGCACGCTGCGCGCGGCGCTCGATACCCGCCGGCTCTCGCTCGTCGGCGCCTTCCATCCCGTCCCGCTGCACGATCCGGATCGGCGGCGGGAGGCCACCAGTGCCGCGCTCGCCACGGCCCGGCTGCTCGCGGAGCTCGGCGCGACGGTGCTCGTGCTCGCGGCCGACGGCGATCAGCGGCGCGACGCGGTCGCTGGGCGGGTGCCCGCCGATGGCAGCGCCTCTCTCGACGACGACGGCTGGCAGTACGCGTGGACGCTGGTCGACCGCATCGCGCGCAACGCGGCAGAGCTCGGCTTGGAGACGGCGTTCCACCCGCACGCCGCCTCGTACGTCGAGGCGCCGCACGAGATCGAGCGCCTGCTCGGCGGCACCGACCCAAGACTCGTGGGCCTCTGCCTCGACACCGGTCACGTTGGCTACGGGGGCGGCGATCCGGCGGCCCTCGCGCGTGCCCATGCCACCCGCGTCCGGCACGTACACCTGAAGGATCTGCGCCGAGCGCTGCACGCGAACGTCGTCGCGCGCGGCAGCGGCTTCCGCGACGCCGTGGGCAAGGGCGTGTTCGCGCCGCTCGGTGACGGCGACCTCGATCTCCGCGGCACGCTCGACGTGTTGCGCGGCGCGGGCTACGACGGCTGGCTGGTGGTCGAGCAGGATGTCCGCCTCGGGATCACGCCCGGAGCCGCACCCCTCCACCACGCGCATCAGAGCCGCACATTCGTCCGTGACGCGATCGGCGCGTGAACGTGGAGGGCGCAGGCGACGCCGCCCGGGCGTACGTCCTTGGCCGCGTGAGCGCCGATCTCTACCCACAGCAGCTGAACACGCCGCTCGAGGAGGTGCGGACCTTCGAGCGATTCGTCGGCGGGTTCGCGGGGAACGTCTCGACCGGCCTCGCGCGGCTCGGCGTGCCGACCGCCATCGTGTCGGCGGTCGGGGACGACGGCCACGGGCGCTTCGTGCGGAGCTTTCTCGACAGCGAGGGTGTCGACACCCGCGCGCTGCGCGTGCACCCGACGCTTCGCACCGCGCTCGCCTTCTGTGAGGCGTGGCCGCCGGATCACTTCCCCATCACCTTCTATCGGACGCCCACCTGTCCCGACTGGGAGCTCACCGTGGAAGACCTGCCGCGCGAGATGGACCGCGCGTGGCTGATGTATGTCTCAGGCACCGGTCTCGCGCGCGAGCCCAGCCGCAGCGCGACGCTCGCCGCGCTCGCGCGGCGTCTGTCGGGAACGACGATCTTCGACCTCGACTGGCGCGAGATGCTCTGGCCCGATGCAGGCGAGTACGCGCCACTCGTCCGGCGCGCCTCTGGCCACGCCAACGTGCTGCTCGGCGGAGCGGCGGAGTTCGCGGCAGCCGGGCTCGAGCCGCGCGACGCCCTCGCGCTCGGGCCGGACCTGGTCGTCGTGAAGCGCGGTGGCGAGGGAGCGCTGGTGATCGACCGTGACGGTGAGCGCGGCGTCGCGCGGCTGGACGTGCCGGTCGTGAACGGGCTCGGCGCCGGCGACGCGTTCGCCGCCGCGTTCGGCGCGGCCCTCATCGCCGGCCAGGGCGGCGCCGGTTCCGCCCGGCGCGCGAACGCCGCGGGGGCCATCGTCGCCGCGAGGCTGTCGTGCAGCACGGCGATGCCGACAACAGCGGAGATCGACGCGCTCCTCGCGGGCGGCCGCGTCCTGGACGGACAGGTGCTCGCGGGGTGAGCATCGCCCGCTCGTGCAGATCGGGATCTGGCTGCGCGCCGTAGGCTCCACCTCTGTGGAGCGGACCTGGTGGCGCGAGAGCGTCTTCTACCAGATCTATCCGCGCTCGTTCCAGGACAGCAACGGCGACGGGATCGGCGACCTCCAGGGGATCATTCGGCGCCTCGATCATCTGAACGACGGCACGCCGGCGTCGCTCGGGATCGACGCGATCTGGCTCTCGCCCTTCTACCGCTCGCCGATGGCCGACTTCGGCTACGACGTCTCGGACTACTGCGACGTCGATCCGGTCTTCGGCAGGCTCGCCGACTTCGACCTGCTTCTGGCGGAGGCGCACCGCCGCGGGATCCGGATCATCGTCGATCTCGTCCCCGGGCACACCTCCGACCAACACCCGTGGTTCCAGGAGGCGCGCGCGAGCCTCGGCAACCCGAAACGGGACTGGTACGTCTGGGCGAAGCCGCGGCCCGGCGGCGGGCCGCCGAACAACTGGCGGAGCGTGTTCACTCGGTTCGGGTCGGCCTGGACCCTCGATCCGGAGACCGGCGAGTACTACCTGCACCACTTCTTGCCGCAGCAGCCGGACCTGAACTGGTGGAACGACGCGGTCCGCGACGCGATCGAGAGCGTCATGCGCTTCTGGCTCGACCGGGGGGTCGATGGCTTCCGGATCGATGTCGCTCACGGCCTCGTCCGCGACCAGCAGCTCCGTAGCAACCCGCGCTTTCTGCTCGGCCGGCCGCGGCGGAACTGGGACCTCGAGGAGGTCCACGCGATCCACCGCCGCTGGCGGAAGGTGCTCGACGGCTATAGCGACCGGATGGCCGTGGGCGAGGTGGATGCGCCGAGCCTCGCCCGCCTGGTCCGCTACTACGGGAACGACGACGAGCTTTCGTTCCCCTTCAACTTCCATTTCCTCGGGCAGCCCTGGCGGGCCGAGCGCTTCCGCGCGGTCGTCGGACAATGGGAGCGGCTTCTCCCGGCGCATGCCTGGCCCGACTACACCCTCTCGAACCACGACCGCTCGCGCGCCGCGACCCGTTACGGGCTTGCGCGGGCGCGCGCGGCGGCGCTCCTCCTCCTCACCCTCCGGGGAACGCCATTCATCTACTACGGGGAGGAGATCGGGATGACCGACGTGCCGATCCCCCCGGATCGCGTCGTGGACGTCCACGGCCGCGATCCTGAGCGGACGCCGATGCAGTGGGACGGGACGCAGGGCGCGGGCTTTACCGCCGGCGCGCCGTGGCTCCCGATCGCCGCGGACGCCACGCGGGTGAACGTCGCGGCGCAGCGGGACGATCCGGCATCACTCCTGTCGTTCTACCGGCGGCTCATCTGGATGCGCCGCGGATCGCCGGCGCTGCGCGCCGGGACCTACAGGACGCTCCCCGCGCCGCGAGGGGTGTTCGCCTACCTGCGCGAGGCGAACGACGAGCATCTGGCGATCGCGATCAACTTCACCGATCGGGAGGCGCGGGTGCGGCTCGGCACCGGCGCCGCGCCGATCCTGCTTTCCACACAGCACGGCCGCGACGGCGAGCTCGATCTGGCTGCCGTCGCGCTCGCGCCGAACGAAGGGATCGTGGCGCGCATCGGCGGTCAAGCCGGCTGACCCCCGCGCCGCGCTCCTCGGTCGGTCGGTCGGTCGGTCGTCGCGTTCGCTCAGGACGAGCGTCGATCCATCTCCACGCCGCGCAGCCGGCGCCGGCCCGTATCGGCAAGCGCGAGCGCGGAGACTACGGTGCGTTCACCGCCCGCTCACCGAACGCGGCCCCCGCGGGCGTACTATCCCGCCGTCGCGAATGCGCAACGGGCGGGAGGATGCACATGACACGAACGATCGACCGGCGCACGTTCCTGAAGGCGGCTGCGGCGACCGGGATCGTCGTCGCCTGCGGCGGCGACCAGGGCGCGCCCGCCGGTGGCGGCGGGACGGCGAAGGGCACGATCTCGGGGACCGTCACGGTCTCGTACCCGGACGAGGCGGGCCTGAAGCCGAAGTACGTCCAGCTGGCCGCCGACGGCCTCCGGGCCAAGTACTCGGGCGTGGATGTGAAGATCGACCACCAGAAGATCGGGAGCGGCGACTTCTACACGAAGCTGCTCCTCGCGCTGAACGCGGGCGACGTCCCGGACGTCATCCATGTCGGCGGTGACAAGATCGGTGAGCTCGCGGACGCCGGCCACATCGAGCCCCTCGATGGGTATCTCAAGCAGTGGGAGGATTGGTCGAAGGTCTACCCGGACGCGGTGAAGTCGGGCGTCACCTACCAGGGCAAGGTCTGGGCGATCCCGTACGGGCTCGATACGCGGTTCCTCTTCTACCGCAAGGACGTCCTCGACAAGGCGGGCGTCGGCGCGACGTGGACAGGGCCGAAGAACGTCGATGACATCCTCGAGGTCGCGAAGGCCGTGAAATCGAAGGTCGCCGGGGTGATCCCGTACGCGCTGTACGCCGGCCCCGCGGGCGACTCGGGCACCGCGAACCACGCCTTCATCCCGCTCCTCTGGGCGTACGGCGGCGACCTGCAGAAGGACGGCAAGTGGATCGGCGACAGCCCGGCGCTCCGCAAGGTGCTCGACTACTACGGCCGCACGTACAGGCAAGACCTCTCACCGAAGGAGATCCTCACCACCGCGAAGCCGTGGACCGCGATGCGCGAGAAGCTCGGCCTCAAGGGCGAGCTCGCGCTCCTCTTCGAGGGCGCCTGGAACTACGGCGGCTGGGTGACCAAGGACAAGGCGGCCACCGAGAGGAACGTGGGCTACGCGCTGTTCCCGACGGCGACCGGCGGCCCGTCGTTCACGATCGGCGGGCCCGGCACAGCGTGGTACGTCACCGCGAAGAGCAAGAACAAGGACGCGGCCTGGGAGTTCGTGAAGGCCTTCAACACGAAGGAGATCGTCGCGAAGCTGAACATCGAGGACCCGCACCCGGTCGCCCGGACCGACTCCGCCGAGGTCGCCGAGTTCAAGGCCGACAAGTACCTCGTCGACTCGACCGAGTCGCTCAAGAAGGCGCGCTTCGTCCCGCCGGACGCGAACTTCGGCAAGGTCATCGGGGTCATTCAGAAGGCGACCGCTCGCGTCGCGACCGGCGAGATGTCCGCCGACGATGCGGCCAAGCGCTACACCGACGAGCTCCGGCAGGCGGTCGGCGCCGACAAGGTCATCACGCAGTGATCCCGGGCGGGGGCGGCGCGGCCGCCCCCGCGCGACCCGTCCCGCGTGACGCGCTCCGACGCCAGGCGCCCTATCTCTTCGGCCTCGCGCCCGCGGCGATCCTGCTCGCGGCGTTCTTCGTCGGCCCGGCGCTGTGGGCCGCGTACGCGAGCCTGACCAACACGGCGCTCGTGGGCATCGACGCCGCCCGGCCACGCTTCGTGGGACTCGCGAACTACGAGCGACTGCTCGGCGATCCCGACTTCGCGAACGTCATCCGGAACTCCGTCGTCTTCGTCGTCGGCTCGGCCGTCGTCGGCCAGTTCGTACTGGGGCTCTCCCTCGCACTCCTCATCGATCACGCCGAGCGCCGTGGCTACCGCCTCGCGACCCTCGCCTACGCCGCGGTGCTCCTGGCCTGGGTGAACCCCACCGTCATCGCGGGGTTCCTCTGGGTCGCGATGTTCGACTTCTACAACGGCTCGCTCAACACCGGGCTCGCGCTCGCGGGAGCGGGGCCGGTGGACTGGCTCGGCCAGTTCCCGATGCTCTCGGTCGTCATCGCGAACACCTGGCGCGGCGCCGCCTTCACGATGCTCATCTTCCTCGGCGCGCTGAAGACGATCCCGTCGGACATCTACGAGGCGGCGCGCGTGGACGGCGCGAACGCGTGGCGCCGTTTCTGGGACCACACGCTCCCGAGCCTGCGCCCGATCGGGGCGCTGGCACTCCTCTCGATCACCATGTCGACCTTCGGGACGTTCATCCTGATCCAGACGCTCACCAACGGCGGCCCGGGCACCCAGACGGAGGTCATCGCGCTCTACGCCTTCCACGAGGCCTTCCGCTCGTACGCGATCGGCTACGGGTCCGCGATCGCGGTCGTCATGCTCCTCATCAACTTCGCCTTCGCGATCGTGTACCTGCGCTGGTCGCGGGCGCGCGCGTGAGCGCCACACCACGGCCGGGGAGACCGGCATGACCGCTGTCGGGCCGCAGGCCGCGGTGCAGGTCGATATCCCGCCGCCCATCCGGCCGCGGGAGCGCGGCACGCCGCTGGAGTGGGCGCTCATGCACCTCGCGTTCGTCGCGATCGCGGCCTTCTTCCTGGCGCCCTTCGTCTGGCTGTTCGCCGCGGCGTTCGACGCCGAGGCGACCGCGTACATCCGCGTGCCCGGGCGGCTCACGCTCGACAACTTCACGTACATCTTCCGCGAGCTCGCCTTCGCGAAGGCCCTGGCGAACAGCGCGATCGTCGCGGGCGCGACCACGCTCCTGGTCGTCCTCACCGTCACCCTCGCCGGGTATGGCCTCTCGCGGCTCGAGCTGCGGCGCAAGGGCTGGATCACCTTCGCGGTGCTGCTGCTCCAGACGATGCCGCTCTCCGCGACGATGGTCCCGATCTACGGCCTCGCGCGGCTGCTCGGGCTGCGCAACTCGTACCTCGGCCTGATCCTCATCCACGCGGCCATCGAGCTGCCGTTCCTGGTCTGGCTCATGAAGGGCTTCTTCGACTCCGTGCCTCGTCAGCTCGAGGAGGCCGCGTGGCTCGACGGCCGCTCGAAGCTGCGCGCGCTCTTCGAGATCGTGCTGCCCGTCGCGCGACCCGGAATCGCCGTCGCGGCCGGCCTCTCCTTCATCTCGGCCTGGGCCGAGGTGCTCATGGTCATCATCCTCGTGGACAAGCAGGACATGAAGACCGTGCCGCTCGCCTTCTACGAGACCTTCCGCACCGCCGGCGGCTACGTCGAGGTGCAGTACGGCCTCGTCGCAGCGATGGGCGTGCTCTACCTGCTGCCGGTCATGGCGGTGTTCTTCGCGACGCGCCGGCTCATGGTGCGCGGGCTCGTGAGCGGGACGAAGGGACTGTGACTGGCACCGCGGCACAGGGGAGCGGCTGATGGCGCGGGTCGAGTACGACGACGTCTGGAAGCGCTTCCCGGGATCGGACCGAGTCGCGGTGCACGCGCTCACGCTCGACGTCGCCGACGGCGAGCTCCTCGTGCTGCTCGGGCCGTCCGGCTGCGGCAAGACCACGGCGCTGCGGATGCTCGCCGGGCTCGAGCACCCTGACGGCGGCGACATCCGCATCGACGGGAGGAGCGTCCTGCGGCTCGAGCCGAAGGACCGCGACGTCGCACTCGTCTTCCAGTCCTACGCGCTGTACCCGCACCTGAGCGTGCGGAACAACATCGGCTACCCGCTGCGGGTGCGCGGGCTCACCCTCGCGCAGCAGGCCGAGCGGATTGGGCGCGCCGCCGCCCTCCTGCGCATCGAGCACCTCCTCGCACGCCGGCCGGGGCAGCTCTCCGGCGGCGAGCAGCAGCGGGTCGCGCTCGCGCGCGCGATCGTGCGCGAGCCCCGCGTGTTCTGCATGGACGAGCCTCTGTCGAACCTCGACGCGAAGCTCCGCACGCACACCCGCACCGAGCTGAAGGCGCTCCAGAAGGACCTCGGCACGACGACCATCTTCGTCACGCACGACCAGGCCGAGGCGATGACGCTCGCCGACCGCATTGCCGTGCTCGACCAGGGTCGGCTGCAGCAGCTCGGCACCCCGGACGACGTGTACCGGCATCCCGCGAACCTCTTCGTCGCGCAGTTCATCGGCAGCCCGCCGATGAACATCCTCGCGGCGCACCGGCACGACGGCGAGCTTGTCGTCGAGGAGGCCTGGCGGATACCGGCACCCGCGGTCCGCGACCACCACGGCGGAACCGCGCTCACGGTCGGCCTGCGGCCGGAGGCTATCACCATCGAGCAGGACGGCGGCGGTCCCGGCGAGGTGCTCGTCTCCGAGCCGCTCGGCAGCGAGGTCATCGTGAACGTGAAGGTCGGCTCGGCGCTCGTGAAGGTGCGCACCGCACCCGATGTGCGTCCCGGACCGGGCACGCGCGTGCGGCTCGCCGCCCAGCCCGGCGAGGTCCGGCTCTTCGATCCCTCAAGCGGCACGGCGCTCGACTGACGGCACGCCGCGGCCTACGGGATCGTGGAGAACCCCGCGGTCCGGAAGTCCCTGTCGAACGCGAAGGCACGAGCGATGTCCTGCTCCCGCATGACCTGGAAGCTGACCAGGTCGACGAGAGACACGTCGGTCGGCAGCACGTCGAGCAGCGTCGCCAGCGCGAGGTCGTGCAGTCGTTCGTCCACCCACACCATCCCGAGGAGTGGCGCGAGGTCCCTTGCGAACGCGCGTACTGCCTCCCTCCCAAGGCGGCGCTGCGTGAGCGCGATGGTCTCGACGGCGACGTAGCTGTGGGTCACGAGATCCTCTCGCGATGCCAGCGCGCGGAAAGCCTTGGCCGCCGCAGTGTGGCTGGCGTCGTCGGCGTCGAGGAGCGCATACAGGGCGGATGTGTCCACGAATACGCTCACGAGCGGAACGCGTCCTCCAGCGCGCGGTCGTGCTGCCGTGACGTGGTCCTCGTCCCGGATCGGAACCGGCCGACTACGCTCAGAGCCTGCGCCACGCGTCGGGCGGGCGCACGGCCCGGCGATCCCAACGACCGATCGACCGCGTGGCGGACTACGGCCGCATCGGACATATGCCTGCGCCGCGCCTCGCGGCGTATGGCGGCAGCCTGCCGTTCGGTGAACTGGATCTGCTTCCGTTGCATGCCATCATGATGGCATGACGGCGCATCACTCGTCGCGGCGTCCGTGAGCGCGGAGCTCGGGCCGGCCGATGTCACCCTGCGCGGGCGCTTCGAGCGTGAGCACGAGCGCCGCTACACGCATGTCCCGTTCGAGGTGCCGCCCGGCGTCCGCCAGATCCACCTGCGCTACGCGTACTCCGACGCGATCGGACATGACCCGTCGCTCGTCGGCGGCAACACCGTGGACCTCGGCCTCTTCGACCAGCGAGGCACGGCGCCGGGCAGCCCCGGCTTCCGCGGCTGGAGCGGGAGCGACAAGACCGAGATCACGGTCGACGAGGCGTGGGCGACGCCGCCGTACCGCGGGGGCCCGCTCGGCGCGGGCACCTGGCACGCGCTGCTCGGCCCGTACAAGGTCGGCCCGCGCGGCTGCGACTGGACGGTCGAGCTCTGGTTCCACGCCGGCGTGGTCAGCCCCGAACGGCGGCCCACGTCCGCGAGCCGCCCGCCACCGGCCTTCCGCTCCACGGCGCGCGACGGCTGGCTCCGCGGCGACCTCCACTGCCACAGCATCTACTCCGACGGCGACTCGGAGCCGCCCGAGATGCTTGGTGCGGCGATGCAGGCGGGGCTCGAGTTCCTCGGCGTCACCGACCACAACACCGTCGCACACCATGCCGCGTACGGGTCTGGCGGCGCCCCTCTGCCGGTGGTGCTGCCGGGGATCGAGGTCACGACATACGGAGGGCATTGGAACGCGCACGGGACGGAGCGGTGGCACGAGTTCCGCGAGCCCGACGCCGATTCGGTCGGCCGCGCGATGCGCGCCGCGATGGACGAGGGCGCCTTCGTGACGGTGAACCACCCGAAGCCCCTCGGCCCCGAGTGGCTCTACGGCGAGCTGCCGTGTCACGCCATCGAGGTCTGGAACGGGCCCTGGCTGCACCTCAACGCGGTCTCGCTCGCCTGGTGGGACGACCGCCTCCGCCGGGGCGAGCGCCTTGTCGCTGTCGGCGGCAGCGACACCCACCACCTGCGGCGCACCGATCCCACTCCGCGCCACGCGCAGGCGCCGGGCAGGCCGACGACGTGGCTGCGCGCCGCGCGCGATGCGGCGTCGGTCCTCGGCGCGCTGCGCGGCGGCTCCGCGTTCGTCTCGGCATCTCCGCGCGGGCCGCAGCTCTACCTGGACCCGGAGGCTGGACGCCCCGGACAGGTGCGCGTGGAGGTGCGCGGCGCAGCGGGTGCGGCGTTGCTCCTCCTGTCTGACGAGGGCTGCACCGCCGCCGCGCCCATCGTCGCTGACGAATGGGATGCGGCCTTCGACGTGCCGGCCCGCGCGCGCTACCTGCGAGCCGAAGTCGTGGATGGCGCCGGCTCCGTGCTCGCGCTCGCGAACCCGGTCTGGGCGGAGGCGGTCTGACGCCGTCGCGGATACCAAGAGAGATCCGACGGCGGTCGCCTCAGGGGAGCGCGAGGACGAGCTCACGCGGCGTGTTCGTGGTCACGACGTCCACCCCGGCGTCGACCGCGCGAGCGAGGCGCTCGCGCCAGCGCGGCGTGCCTGCGTCGAGCGTCCAGACATCCACAAGCGCGCCACGCGCGTGCAGCACTCCGACGGCGTCATCCAGCCCGTCGCGAAGCATGCGCTCGAAGAACGCCAGACGAAGGTGCAGCTCGCGCACGCCCGGCACCATGCGGACGACCTCCTCGAGGCGCTCGCGCAGGTAGGCCGCGGCCGGCATCGCGCGGCGTCGCGAGAGCGGGTGCGCGTCGAGGTACCCGTATGCGCCCCGCGGCGGCGACAGCGACTCGCGATCGCGCGTCCAGTCAAGGTGGAGCTGAGGGTCGAAACCGACGGCGATCCCGGGGTCCGCGCGCAGGAGGCGCCGCAGGTTCCAGTCGGCCGGGCTCGTCACGACGACCCGGTCACCGACAGGATCCACAAGCCGCGCGAGCCGCGCCGCGGCGGCGGGGGGCCAGGGCGGCAGGTCCTTCGCGTCAAGCTCGAGCAGCGTCGGACCGGGCGCCTCGCGGACGACCGCGAGCACCTCCCGCAGCGGCAGGAGGCGCCCGCCGCGGCGCGGGCGGTCGTGCGCGACGACGAACTCATCGTCGAGCAGGTGGACGTCGATCTCGACGCGCGCCGCGCCCTCGCGGTAGCACTCGCGGATCGCGGCGAGGGAGTTCTCGGGATGCCTTCCGCTCCACGCGGCGCGGTGCGCCGTGAGCTGCGGGCTCAGGCCAGCCGCTCTCCGCCGGCCGGGTCGAAGAGGTGCAGCTGATCGACGGCGGCGCGCAGGCCGACGCTCGCGCCGAGCGGCGCGGAGAATCCTGGCGGCGCGATCGCGCGCAGGCGCCGCTCCCCGATCTGCACGTCCACGATCTGCTCGCGGCCCATCGGCTCGATGACGTAGATCTCGCCGTTCGCGTGTCCGGCGCCCGGAGCGACGATCGCGAGGTGCTCCGGCCGGATGCCCACGGTCGCCTGGCGCTGGCCATCGCCGCGCGGGGCACGCGCCGGGGGCAGCTCGATCTCGATGCCCTGCGCCGTCGCCAGGACCGACCCGTTCCGGCGGCCGAGCTCCGCGGCGAAGAAGTTCATCGGCGGCGAGCCGATGAACTCCGCGACGAACTGATTGACGGGACGCTCGTACAGCTCCTTCGGCGTCGCGTAGGCCTGCAGCCTGGCGTCGCTCATGAGCGCGACCCGGTCGGCCATCGTGAGCGCCTCCAGCTGGTCGTGCGTCACGAAGATCGCCGTGATCCCGACCTCCTTCTGCAGGCGCTTGATCTCACCGCGCATCTCGTGTCGGAGCCTCGCGTCGAGGTTGCTCAGGGGCTCGTCCAGCAGCAGGATGTCCGGCCGCTTCACGAGCGCGCGGGCGAGGGCGACGCGCTGCTGCTGACCCCCCGAGAGCTGCGCGGGCTTGCGCGCGAGCAGCCCGTCGACGTGGACGAGCGCGGCGGCCTCGCGCACGCGTCGCGTGATCTCGTCCCCGGCGACCCCGCGGCGCATCGCGAGCGGGAAGCCGATGTTCTGCGCCACCGTCATGTGCGGGTAGAGCGCGTAGCTCTGGAAGACCATGCCGATGCCGCGATCCTTCGGCATGAGGTGCTCCACGCGGTGGTCGCCGAAGACGATCGCGCCGCCCGTCGGGCGGTATATCCCGGCGATCATCAGCAGCGTGGTCGTCTTCCCGCAGCCGGAGGGGCCGAGCAGCCCCACGAACTCGCCGCTCTTGATCTCGAGGTCGAGCGCGTCGACGGCCGTGACGGCGCCGAAGCGCTTCGTGAGCTGCTGCAGGACGACGCGCACCGGCTAGCCCTTCACTCCGCCCGCGTAGACGCGCATGAGCTGATCCTGCGCGACCACGAAGAGGACGAGGACCGGCGCGACGTAGTAGAGGCCGACAGCGGTGAGCAGCCCGTAGTCCACGAAGCGGCCCTCGCCGAGGATGGCGCGCACGAAGGTCGAGAGCGTCTGCTGCGAGCCGCTCGGCATGAACACGAAGGGCAGGATGAACTCGTTCCAGCCTTGCACGAACGTGAGGATGCCGAGCGCGAGGAGACCCGGCTTCACGAGCGGCATGACGATGCGCCACCAGGTGCGCAGGCGGCTCGCGCCGTCGACGAGAGCGGCCATCTCGAGCTCCCAGGGCACCGTGTCGAAGAACCCCTTCATGATCCACACGCCGAAGGGCAGCTCGAAGGCCGCCTTCACGAGGATCACGCCGAGGAGCCGATCGTACAGACCGAGCTGCCGCAGCACGATGAATGTGGCGATGAGGAGCGTGACGCTCGGGAAGCTGTGCAGCAGCAGGACGCCGCCGAGGAACATCCGCCGGCCCGGAAAGGGCAGACGCGACAGCGCGTAACCCGCCATCGAGGAGATGAGCACGACGACGACCGACGTGCTGATCGCGAAGAGGAACGTGTTGATGGTGAGCGGAATGATCGCGGGCTTGTTGCGGAGCTGGTCGACGCTGCCGGGGTCCCAGAGGAAGCGCCAGTTCTCGAGGGTGAAGGGGCCCACCGGGCGAAAGCCCTCGATGCGGGGAAAGAATGAGCTGTAGGTGAGCCACACGTACAGGACCAGGATGGGCAGCGTCGCGAGGACCAGGACGGCGTACGGGATCAGCGTCTGTGGCCGGAACGGTGCGCGCGGTGCGGGGAGCGTCGTCCCGGTCACGTGATCTCGACCCGGGGGTCGCTCACGAGCTCGTCGAAGCGGAAGAGGCGCAACATCGTGAAGCTCACGACGAGCCCGATGACCACGAGCCCCGCGGCCATCGCGGCACCGAGACCGAACTCGAGGTTGCCGTAGTAGTTCGAAAGCGCGGTGTGGAAGGCCCACAGGCTCCACACCTCGGTGGTGTACAGCCCCGGTCCCCCGTTCGTCGTGAGCAGGATGTACTCGTAGGACGCCATGAGGCTCATCGTCTGGTACACGAGGACGAAGAGGACCGGCCAGCGGATCAGCGGCAGCGTGATCCGCCGCACGATCTGCCAGGCGGAGGCGCCGTCGACCCGCGCCGCGCGGAACAGATCCTCGGGAATGCTGTTGATCGCGCTCGTGAAGACGAGCATCCCAAGGCTCGCTCCGACGAACCCGTTGACCAGGATGACGATGACCCAGGGATCGGTGTTGAGCCAGTCGCGCGGCGCCACGCCGACCGGCGACAGGACGTCGTTCATGATGCCGAAGGGCGGCGCGGCGGCCGCCCAGACCCACATGATCGCGTACACGGCCGACGGCGAGATGCGCGGCAGCAGCCAGAGCGCGCGGAAGAAGCCGCCCGCCTTCGCCTCGACGTGGGTCGAGAGCAGCGCGATGCCGAGTCCGACGACGACATTGAACGCCAGCGTGACCAGGACGTAGAAGATCGTGTTGCGGATGATGAGCATCGTGAAGCTGCCGCGGGCGATCTGGTCGTAGTTGTCAAGCCCGATCCACTTCCAGTTCGACAGGCCGGTCGCCGTCGCGGCGTCGGTCAGGCTCAGGCCGAGCGTGATCACGACCGGCACGAAGAAGAACAGGATCACGAGCAGGGCGGCCGGACCCATGAACAGCAGCGCGGTGGAGTTCACACGCCACCACGCCGCCGCGACGTTCTCGCGAGGCGCCGGGATCGCCGGCGCGCGCGCCTCCGTCCTGGCTCCTACGACGCCATAAGGCGAAGGAGCAGGACGGTCACGGCGACGCGAAGCGGCGCTGTGACCACCTACTTCGTGATCAGCTCGTCACGCAGCTGATTCTTGAGCTCGGCCACCGCCTGGTCCGTCGCGGCCTTCGGCGTGAGCTGGCCGGTCGCGACGCCCGAGAGGAAGCGGAACAGCACCTCGTCGTAGGCGCCGTACTTCGGGTGGTTCGGGATGAAGGTCGTGAAGTCGCTCATGTAGCCGGTCGCGAGCAGGAACTTGTCCTTCTTGTACGTGGGGTCGTCCTGCTGTGTCTTGAGGATCGCGAGATGGGCGCTCTCGACGGAGTGCCGCGAGTTCAGCTCCGGGGTCGTGGCGTGAGCGATGAGGCGAAGCGCGAGCTCGGGGGTCTTGCCGTTCGACGTGACCATGTAGGCGAGGGGGTGCGAGAGCGTCGTCGGCTTGGCTCCCTTCTGCGCGGCCGGGATGAGGGTGAAGCCGACCTTGTCCCAGAGGTCGTTCTCCGGGACCTTGTACGTGGTGGACCATTCCTTCCAGGTCCAGGTGCCGGCGTTGTAGAAGAGCACCTTCCCGGCGGTCACGGTCTCGTGCCAGATCTTGAAGTCGGAGCCGATGTGGGTCGGGCTCGTGACCTTCGTCTGGACGGCGGTGGCGTAGACGCCGTAGTGCTTCTCGAGCGCAGCGGGGACCACGACGAGCTTGCCGCTCGCCTTGTCCTGCATCTCGCCGCCGTTCTGGTAATAGAACATGTAGTGATCGTGGCCCTTGGTCGGCCGCGGGTACCAGCCCTTCCCCGCCTCGACGACCCCCTTGTCGACGGCCTCCTTGGCGGTGGCAAGGAGGTCGGACATGGCGAAGTCGCCCTTCTTCACGGCCTCCGGCAGGCCGTCGATCCTGTCCTTCGACCAGCCCATCTTGGCGAGCAGGTCCTTGCGGTAGTACATGGGCCGCGCCTCGGTGTCCTGCGGGACGGCGTAGGTCTTGCCCCGGAGCTTCATCGCGTCCCAGAGCGTCGGGATGACATCCTTGAACTTGGCCTCGTGCTTCTTCAGCAGGTCGTCGAGGGCGATGACGTACCCGGGCCCGACCCAGGGCGCGAAGTTCTCGTGGCCGGCGAGCACGATGTCGGGCCCCTGCTTCGCCTCGGCGGCGAGCTGGAACTTCTGCAGATAATCGCCCCAGGCTCCGCCGCTCTCGAAGGTCGCGTCGAGCTCGATGGTCGTCTTCGGATTCTCCTTCTCGAGCTCCTGGTTCAGCGTCGCGACCGCCGAGACGAGGTTGTCCTTGCGGTAGAAGGACGGCGCGTCCGGGCCGATCGTCCAGGCCACGAGCTTCACCACACCCCCGGGCGACGTCCCGCCGCCTTGCTGCTGACCGCCCGGCGCCGTGCTACACGCCGCGACCGCGACCAGCGCTCCGGTCGATGCAAGGAACCGTCGCCGCGAGATCCGCAACGCTTCTCTTCCTAGTCGGGGACCACCGCCGTTGTCCATCGCGACTCCTCCACCCGCGGACTTTGCGCGGGCAGTGTAGGCCTGCTCTGCAACACTCCGGGGCGCGGCTGACGAAGGGATGGTGAACATGGCGTGAGCCCACGCAGCGGGCCACGGACCGTCGGACACCGCGGCGCGAGCGCCCTCGCGCCGGAGAACACGCTTCTGGCCGTCGAACGGGCGATCGAGCATGGCCTCGACCTCGTGGAGGTGGACGTGCACCTGAGCCGCGACGGCGAGCTCGTGGTCGTCCACGACGGGGAGGTCCCCGTGAACGGCGTGACCTCCCCGGTGGCGAGCCTGGTCGCGGCCGAGCTCGCGCGGCTCCCGCTCGGCCTGGGCCAGGGCGTGCCACGCCTGGGGGAGGTGCTCGCGCTCGCACGCGGACGGATCGGCGTGTACGTCGAGCTCAAGGGCCCACGCACCGGCGCGGCACTCGGAAGGCTCATGGCTTCGGGCGGCGCCGTCGGCGTCGAGGTGATCTCGGGCTCCTTCGTGCCGTCGCTCGTCGACGAGCTTCGAGCGGCCGCCCCGGCCGTGCCGCGCAGCGTCCTGTTCCGGCCGACGGAGACCGCGGCGATGCTCGCGACCTGCGCCGCGGTCGGCGCCACCTACGCGCATCCCTGCTTCCGCCCGCTCACGCCGGCGATCGTCGATGCGCTCCACGCGGCCGGCCTTCTCGTGATGGCGCCGCACACCAACGACCCGGAGGAAGCACGTGCCTTCGCCGGCCTCGGGATCGACGTGCTCGCCAGCGACGACCCCCGCGTCCTCCGCCCGCCGTAGCGGCGACAGCGATGAGCCCCCCGTGCCTTCAGGCGCGCCAGTCGGTCGTGCCGCGATCGTGTGCGCGCGCGCGCCGATCGCGATCCCAGCGCTCCTCGAGGCGTGCGCGCCAGGCCTGGGCTGCGGTCCGCAGCTCCGCGGCGACGCCGGCGTGACGCGCCCGCAGGTTCTGCGTCTCCTCCGGGTCGTTCGCGAGGTTCGCCAGGAAGACCTCGTCCTGGGGCGGCTCACCTTCGACGAGCTGGCCCTGGAGGACGAGCTTCCAGGCTCCCCGGCGGATGGCAGTCTGGCGGCCCATCTCCCAGCAGGCGAAGCGGTCCCGTCTGGACGGCGAGTCACGGTAAATTAGGCTGCGGGGTCCAATAGGCCTCCATGGCGGCCGAAATCCGATTGAACCCGATCCAGGGTACGGATCGTCCCCAGCGCAAGCAATTTAACAAGTCCTGACCCTAGGCTTAGCGGCGCGGAACCACATTCTCGCCAGTCCGTTCGGTCCTGTGTTCGCGCTTCACGGAAATCGGGGCGGAAGGCGCGCCCCTCAAATTCTATCTGGAGATCATGATGGCAAGACTGGACAAATCGGTCGCGATCGTCACCGGTGCAAGTTCGGGTATCGGCAAGGCGACCGCACAGCTGTTCGCGCGGGAAGGCGCGGCGGTCGTCGTCGTCCATCACGACGACCCCGACGAAGCGAAAAAGGTGCTTGATGCGATTGGGGCGGCGGGCGGCCGCGCGATCATGGTCGCCGCCGATGTTAGCGACGAAGGCGAAGTCGATAAGGTATTCGAGCAAGCGCACAAGGCCTTCGGCGTGCCGACGATCCTGGTGAACTCAGCCGGGGTGGATGCGGCGGGCATTTCGGTCGCCGACATGGAGCTCGACCATTTCGAGATGGTGCTCAGGACGAACCTTGTCGGCCCGTTCCTGTTTTGCCGGGCATTCGTGCGCGGTTGCAAGGCGGCGAAGGCGCGCGGCAAGATTATCAACGTCACCTCGGTCCACGAGGACATCCCGCGCGCGGGCGCGGCGGACTATTGTGCGTCGAAAGGAGGCCTTAGAAATCTCACCCGCTGCCTCGCGTTAGAACTCGCCGAGCAGGGCATCAATGTGAACAATCTGGCCCCCGGAATGGTGCTGACGCCGATGAATCAGGAAGCGATCGACGACCCCAAGGTGCGCGAGGAACAGACCGCGAGCATTCCGATGAAGCGTGCGGCCGAGCCCGAGGAAGTCGCCGAACTCGCGCTCTATCTCGCGTCCAAGGCGGCCGATTATGCGACCGGCGCGACCTTCACGCTCGATGGCGGATTGCAGTTCAATCTGGGGCAGGGTGCCTGATGCCGGGTTGGCAAGTCGTCCGGATCGATCCGATGACGATGCACCGGACCAACCGGCTCGCCAATATGTATGTGCTAAGCCCCTTCGTCTGGCGCGCGGACGATCTGTTCCACCTGCTGGTTCGCGCGGTCCCGCGCCGCGACGACGAGCCGCGGCTCAAAATGGCGGAGATTTGGCACGGCACCTCGGACGATGGGCGACATTTCGAGATGGAGGATGCGCCGACCCTCTTCCCCGGCCCCGATCTGGTCGATCTCGACGGGTGCGAGGATCCGACCGTCCATATCGACGCGACGACGCTTCGCGTCTGGTACACCGGCTACAAC
>JACDAF010000338.1 GCA_013695575.1 Chloroflexota bacterium
TGCGAGTAGTCGGAGAGGAGCGAGTACGCGAGCGTGGGGATGGTGAGCACCGCGAACGGCCCAGACGCCAGGGTGAGCCCCAGTCCCGGGCCGAAGATCGCGGCGAGGTAGCGCAGCTTCATGCGCACGTCGTTCGCGAGCACCGCCATTGTCCGCGCCGGGTCCGTGAGGACGGTCCGGACGATCTCCACCTCGTCGTTGCCGAGGCTCGCGTAGAACGATGTGTACCGGTATTCGCCGCCGGCGAATGCCGGGATGACCACCTTCACCGCGATGACGAACCACGCGACGCTGACGACGCCGAGCGCGAGACCCGGTCGCCACTGCCGCTTCAGCAGCAGCAAGGCCGCGAAGCCGAGCGCGACCAGGGGGAGCTCCTCCTTGACGAGGAACGACGCCAGCAGCGTGACCACAGCATGCCAGTGACGGCCGCGCGCCACGAACACGAGCGCCCAGCCAAGGAACGGGATCGCGAAGGGGATCTCGTGGAAGTCGAAGAGGACCATCCACGAGAGCGGTGCGAGGAGCAGATAGCTCGCGACCCAGACGAGACGCTCCGCCCCCGGACGGAGACGATCGCGAGCGAGCACGTAGACCGGCCACGCGCCGAGGCCGACGGCGATCGCCTGCAGGACCAGGAGCGTCTCCGCTCGAGGCAGGAGCGCGTAGAGCGGCAGCAGCGCGAACTGCAGCGGTGAGAAGTGCCCGCCGAAGAACGAGACGGGCGCGCAGGAGCCGCGGTCGAGGGTCGACTCGAGAGGACGGCCCTGTGTGGTGTTCCAGTAGACCTGGTCGAAGACCGAGAGATCGAACGCGGTCGAGTGCCACGTCACATGCCGCAGCACCGCGAGCGTGGCGTAGACGGCGGTCCAGCCGACGGCGAGGCCGATCGCGATACGCCCCTCACTCCGCGCGAGAGTCCGGGCAGCGGCGCTCACGGGCCCCGCAGGCGGTAGACCGGCCAGGCCGAGGGTCCGACGGTGTCCACGCGCTGGTAGCGCTCCAGGATCGAGCGCGCGACCTCGGAGACCGCCGGCGAGAAGACGAACAGCGGGTCCTGCGTGTCGAACCGTCCGGCCGCCGCCTCCTCGAGCGGCGGAGTGACCGCACTGTCGCGCGAGGCGTCGATCACCACCTTCGGTGGCCGCTCCTCCAGGATGCGCCCGAGCTCGGCGATGTGCGGCCGCGGGTCGTACCCGCGGGTCGAGAGCGGCGCGTACTGGTACACGTACCGCGTCGCGGATCGCCGCTGCGCCACGAAGTTCACCGCCGACCGCGAGCCCCAGATGAGGACCGTGTCCTCCGGGCCGGTGTGCTCGCGCAGGTAGGCGACCGCGCTCGAGGTCAGGCCGTCCTCGTGGCTCACCGCGACCCGTGCCATCAGCGGCACCGGTCGCGCCGCGAGCAGGACCAGGCCGGCCACGAGCCCGGCGGTCGCGACGGCGGTCGCGGGACCGCGCAGCCTTCTGGCGAGGTCCGGTACGACGCTCCGCTCGAACGCGAATGCGGCGAATGCCGCGAGCACGCCGAGCGAGGGCAATGCGGCGAGCCAGTAGTAGCCGTGATCGCGCCCCGACGAGCTGCCGAGGAGGACCTCGAGCGGGAGCGCGAGCAAGGCGACGCTGATCAGCCGCCGCGCGTCCGAGGCGCGCGGCAGGATCGAACGGTCGCGAAGCGCGACGACGGCCGCGGCCGCGCCTGCGAGCGTGACGAAGAGGAAACCGCCCGAAGCGAGCAGGCGCAGCCCGTGCGTGAGCGATGACGCGCGGTTCGCCCAGGTCACGGTGCCGGTGTACGACGCGTTGTAGCGGATGGCCTGATCCCAGGCATCGCCGAGGACTCCCGCCGCTGCGAGCACGGCACCCGCGAGGAGCACCGGGAGCGCCGCGCCGGCCGCGATGAGCGACCCTCGCGCGAAGGCGCCATGGAGTGACCCGGCGCGCAGCCGTCCAACGACGACGAACAGCCCGAGTGCCCCCCACAGGCCGAGCGCCGCCGGGGTGAGGAGCGCCGCGAACCCCGCCGATACGCCGATCGCCAAGCTCCGCCAGGTCCTCCTGCGCCGGCGCTCCTCGTCGGCGAAGAGCGCGAGCGCCGTCAACTGGAGTGGCGCCACGAAGGTCTGGACGAAGTTCGTGAAGTATCCGTCGGCGAGCATGATCCGTGGCGCGGCGAGGAGCCACGCGAGCGTGCCGAAGAGCGCCGCGCGGGTGCCGAACGCCCGCGCGAACAGCCGATACCCGATCGCCGCCGCCACGGCATGGGCGAGAGCCTGCCCTGCCCAGACCCCGACCGGGGAGCCGCCGCCGAGAAGGAGCCCGAGCGCATCAAGGACGTAGATGAGCGGCGGCTTGTGATCCCACACGTCGCGATAGGGGAGCCCGCCGTCGAGCAGCCGCTGCGCCGCGTACATGAAGACGCCGGCATCCTCCTGCGGCGCCTTGCCGACCGGGAAGTTCGGCACGTGGATCGCGATCGCGACGAGAACGACAAGGATGACGGCGCGCATCGCTGCGCATCATGACGCTGGTACCGGCCGAAGGTCCCATGCGAACCGGTGTGGTCGCCGAGGACTCTACGCCGGTTGTCCGGGTTCGCACGGGTCACTGCCTGCGCCCTCTGGGGTCTCGAGACCGAGCTCATCTCGGTCGAGGTCGACGTGTCGAGCGGGCTTCCGGGGTTCGACATCGTCGGTCTGCCGGACAGCGCGGTCCGGGAGGCTCGCGAGCGCGTCCGCGCGGCGATCCGCAATTCGGGGTTCGAGTTTCCGCTGCGGCGGATAACGGTCAACCTCGCCCCCGGCGAGCGCCGCAAGGAAGGGACGGGATTCGATCTGGCCATCGCGCTCGCGATCCTCCGCGCCAGCGGCCAGCTCGCCGTGGACTTCGGGGATCTGTGCCTCGGCGAGCTCGCGCTCGACGGCGCGGTACGGCCTCTCCGCGGGGTGCTGCCCCGCGCCAGCCGAGCTGTCTGCGCCGGCATCCCGGCCGCGCTCGTGGCGACGGAGAACGCCGCCGAGGCAGCCGCCGCCGGTGGGGAGGCGATCGCCGTGGGGACGCTGCGCGCGGCGGTCGCGCACCTGGATGGCACGGTACGGCTCCTCCCCGCAGCGCCGCCGGGACCATCGGCCGAGGCGGCCTGGGAGGTGGACCTCGGCGACATCGTCGGGCAGGAGACACCGAAACGTGCACTCGAGATCGCGGCGGCCGGCGCGCACAACCTGGTCATGGTCGGTCCGCCGGGGACCGGGAAGACCCTCCTCGCACAGGCGCTCCCATCGATCCTCGCCCCGCTCGAAGCCGACGAGGCGATGGCGGCGAGCGTCGTGCACAGCGTCGCCGGGCTCGTCGATCCGGCGCGGCCGCTCCTGGCGACGCGGCCGTTCCGCGCGCCCCACCACACCGCCTCGCGTCTCGCCCTTGTGGGCGGCGGCACCCCGCCACGGCCTGGCGAGGTGAGCCTCGCGCACAC
>JACDAF010000353.1 GCA_013695575.1 Chloroflexota bacterium
GCCGAGCCGCTCGCGCGCGAGCGTCGCATCGAGAAACTGATCGTGGATCTCGTGGGTCGCGCTCCCCTCCGTGACCGGCTCGAGCTGCACACCGGCCTCGGCGAGAATGGCGTCGACGACTTGCCTCACGGAGAGCGGACGCTCGTACGAGATGTTCACAGCCTCGCCCCGCACTCGACCGTCTAGGACGGCCTCGGCGAGCAACACGTACGCCTCGACCGCATCCTCGACGTAGACGTAGTCGCGCAACGGCGTGCCGTCGGAACGAATCACCGGCCGGCGGCCGCGAAGCGCCGCCCGGATCGTGCCCGGAACGAGACGGCTCCAGTTGAGGTCGCCCCCTCCGAAGAAGTTGCCGGCGCGCGTGACGGCCACCGGCAGGTCGT
The DNA here is from genome assembly GCA_013695575.1 of Chloroflexota bacterium. Lineage (GTDB taxonomy): Bacteria > Chloroflexota > Limnocylindria > P2-11E > P2-11E > JACDAF01. The sequence goes on from JACDAF010000353.1 coordinate 387, forward strand.
ACGTCCTGGCGTAGCTCCGGGCGATGAGGTCGGAACAGGCCTTGCTGACGTCGTACGGGTGTACCGGCAGGAGCGGCGTGTCCTCTCGATAAGGTAGCGACTGTTGTGTTCCATAGGCCTTGTCGGAGGAGGCGACGACGACCGACCGGACTCGTGGGCTACGGCGGCAAGCCTCGAGCAGCGTCGATGTTCCCCGAATGTTGGTGTCGAACGTCTCGACTGGATTGCGGTTCGCGATCGGCACGATCGTCTGCGCAGCGAGATGGAAGACCACCTCGATCTCGTAGTCTCCGAGCGCCCGTTCGAGGAGCGCCTGGTCGCGAATGTCGCCGAACACGAGCGTCACCTCGTCGGGCAACTCAGACCCGAGGAGAGGCGAACGCGGTACCCAGTCTCGAACGACGCAGACGACCTCCGCACCGAGCTCGCCTAGACGGCCGACGAGCCAGCTCCCTGCAAAGCCCGTGCCGCCGGTGACGAACACCCGGCGATCGAGCCACGTAGCGCCTGCAGACTCAGCCGACACGTGGTTCTGCGGACGCCAGCTGCCTGAGCCAGGGTGGCTCCCCGCTGTTCCACAGCTCATTCAGGAGCTCGCACTCGCGGTAGGTGTCCATCGGCTGCCAGAAACCGTGATGTCTGTATGCCCTCAACTGGTCGCCGCGCGCGAGGGTCTGCAGGGGTTCGTGCTCGAACATGCCCTCGTCGTCGCCGAGCCGGTCGACCACGGCCCGCTCGAACACGAAAAAGCCGGCGCTGATCCAGTCGTCGAGCTGCGGCTTCTCGCTGAAGCTCAGAACTGTGTCGCCGTCGAGCTCGAGCACACCGAAACGCGAGATGGCCCGTACCGCCGTTACCGTCGCGAGCCTGCGGTGTTCGCAATGGAAACGGAAGAGCCCGGCCGCATCGAGATTCGCCACCGCGTCCCCGTAGCTCACGATGAACCGATCGCCACCCAGGTAGGGGGCCGAACGCCCAACTCGTCCGCCCGTGCCGGTCTCCTGGCCTGTGTCGACGAGGGTGACGAGACAGTCCTCGAGCTCGTCGCCGGCCTGGCCGTACGTCGCACCGGCTTGGGCGCCGAGCCGGACAGTAAAGTCCTGGCTCATCGCCCGGTAATGGAGGAAGTACTCGCGAATCAGCTCGCCTCGATACCCGAGACAGATCACGAATTCCCGGAAGCCGTGGACTGCGAAGTTCCGCATCACGTGCCAGAGGATGGGCCGCCCGCCTACCTCGACCATCGGCTTGGGCTTGTACTCGGTCTCCTCCCGCAGCCGCGTTCCCTTGCCGCCACACAGAATCACGACAGGGCACCGAACCTCGTCCACGCGGTGAGGATACTGGGCTGTTCGAATAACACGTCCCTGACGCGGTCGAGGACCTCCTAGGGGCTCGCGTGCCGCGGTTCTCTCTCGTCATTCCGACTCTCCGGCGCGCAGACACTCTCGAGCACGCGCTGGCGACGCTTCTGTCGCAGACGGAGGCCGACGTGCAGATCGTCGTCCAGAACAACGGTGACGATCCGGCAACGCGCGAGCTCGTCGAGCGCATCGCGGATTCTCGGGTCCAGCACTTCTATACGGACGAGACCATCCCGATGGCTCAGAACTGGGAATTCGCCCTCTCCAACGCCAAAGGCGACCTGGTCACGTTCATCGGCGACGACGACGGCCTCCTCCCTGATGCTTGCCGCATTGCCGGCGCCGTGTTCGACGACAGCGATACCGAGATCCTTGCATGGGAGCCGTTCGTGTATTTCTGGCCGTCGTACTGGGACGAGCGCCGACGGAACAGGCTGCACGCGCGCGTCTCGTTCGAGTTCAACGTCGGTGCCGTGGCTTCAGGACCGTTGCTCCAGCGGTTCTTCGACTTTCAGACGCATTACTCGAAGCTGCCGATGATCTACAACTCCTTCGTCAGCCGTTCATTGCTCGAGCGAGTGCGAGACCGCCACGGCAGGTACTTCCTTGGCTCGCTCCCCGACCTGACCTCCGGGGTCGTGAACGCAGCATTCTCCAAGACGTTCTTCAAGTCGGAGCGGCCCCTGTCCGTCGCGGGCCTGTCGGGTCACAGCACGGGGCACAGGCTCTGGCGGGCCGAGACCTGGGCTTCGCCGGCCGAGTTCGAGCGAGATTTCCCTAGCCTGGCCTGCCGCAACCCATCGCAAGCACCCAGCCTGGAGGAATCGATCGGCGCAGAGATGGCGCTCCTGGAGGAGGAGGTCGTACGCGAACGCTTCGCGGTGACGTTCAATCAGCGAGGGCTCGTGCGCGCGATGGCGGCGGGGATCAACGAATCCCCGTCGCGCTACGAGGACACGAAGTCGGCGATTCTCTCGCTGATGAAACGTCTGGGCATGACGGGGGATGAAGTCTTCATCCCGGAACCGCTCGACCACCCTCCGGGTCCCTCACCCGGCGTGCACGTTCTCGGGCCATACGAGGTGCTTTTCGTGCTCGAGGGCGACCACATCGGCCTGCAATCGATTGCGGATGCCGTTCGCCTGGCGTCGCAGCTCGTGCCTCCGGCGGACTCGATGGTCAAATCGACCGCAATCCGGTACCCGGACGGGGTGCCGGTGGTCTCGACCGAGCCGTTGTCGTTTGCAAGAAACGCCGACGGCGCGCTTGCGCTCGCTTCCGGGTGGGCGGAGCCGGAGGCCTGGGGTGCGTGGTCGGTGGAGCGAGAGTGCCGCCTTCGTCTGCGCTTTTCTCGCCTGCCAGAGTCGAGGCTTGAGGTCCGCCTCGGTCTCCGCTATCGAACCGTGCCGTTCCCCGATGGCAAGCCGCGCTTCGTCGAGTGCGCAATCGGAGAGCGAACCTTGAAGCGCTGGGAGCTCAGCAGCAACGAATACCGGGGTGAACTCCTGATCACCGTTCCGGCCGACGACTTGCACGACGCACTCGATCTGAGGCTCGTCAACCTTAACGCGCGGTCTCCGAAGGACATGGAGATTGGAGAGGACCAGCGGCCGCTGGGTATTGGCGTCGAGCAGATCCGCATCGTGCCGTGACAACCGGAACCCAGTTGCGGCATCAGCGATCTCGCTGAGCCTCCAACCGTGGCCCCTGGTGGCGTGGCGCCCAGAAGATCCTGCGGGGCGAACAACGGCGCAACCATACGGTCCGGGCAAGCAAAGCCTCGCGAGACCGAGGCGTGGCGATGGCCGCCACGGCCGTCGTTACAGTAGGCCCCTCGTGCAACCAGAGCAGCCGATCGACGTCGCAAATACGGTGCAGGAGTACCGGGAGCAGCTCGCGGACCTGGCGAACGAGCTTGCCGCTCGAAACGCGCCGCTCAGCACACTCGAGGCTCTTCAGATCATGGAGCTTGCCGACGTTCGGCTGAAAGCAGTCGAGGATGCGTTGCGCTCCGAGGTGCGGCAGGAGCCGCAGATGCGGAGTATGCGCTCTCGACGCGTCATCGCACGCGTGCGGTCGTGGACGAAGCCGAGGATCGGCATCCTCCGCCACTACGAGCCCAAGCCGCTCAGAGTGCCCACGAGGTATCTACAGACGACTCCTCCCGACCCTGCGCCGTCGATCTCCATCGTGACGCCGTCGTTCAAGCAGGGGAGATTCCTCGAGAGGACGCTCTACAGTGTCATCAGCCAGAACTACCCCGCGCTCGAATACGTCGTGCAGGATGGCGCCTCTTCGGACAATACCGTGGA
>JACDAF010000363.1 GCA_013695575.1 Chloroflexota bacterium
GGGCACGGAAGATGGGCGAGGCCGGGCGCCGCCGCGTGGCGGAGTGCTGGACGTGGCCAGAGGTCGCGAGGCGCACGGAGGATGCGTACCGCGATGCCCTCGGGAGGCGTGCTAGCCGAGCGCCTCGATGATGCGGCGCGTCGCCGCGGGAAGATCGCGCCGCAAGCGGTAGAAGGCCCAGATGCCGCGCTTCTCGCACTCCACGATGCCCGCTTCACGCAGGCGCGCCATGTGATGCGACACCGTCGGCTGGCTCAGCCCGAAGGTCGCGACGAAGTCGCAGACGCAGACAGGCTCCTCGGCAGCCGTCAGGATCGCGACCATCTCGAGCCGTGTCGGGTCGGCGATCGCCTTCAGCAGCTCGCTCAGCTGGGCGACCTTCCGGGTGCGCAGGCGACGCGGGGGCACGCAGCACACGCCGCGCTCGCGCTCGGCCATCGGGATGAGGTCGGTGGTTGCCATGGACGGATCGTACCGGACCCATTGACATCTGTCTATCGATACGCGTACCCTCCCATCGATTGGCATCGATGCCTCGGGGAGGAACGACATGGACGGGATCGAGCTCGCGGTCCGCGACCGGTACGCGGCCAAGGCGCTCGAGATGGCGAGCGGATCGGCGTGCTGCGACGATGGCGCGTGCTGCGGCGAGGGCTCGGGCGGGTGCGGCGAGGGCTACTCGGCCGAGGAGCTCGCGGCGGTCGGCCTCACACCGGGTCAGAGCCTTGGTTGCGGCAACCCCACGCTCCTCGCGGACCTACGGCCCGGCGAGACCGTGCTGGACCTCGGGAGCGGTGCGGGCCTCGACGTGCTCCTGTCGGCGCGTCGCGTGGCACCGGGCGGGCACGCCTTCGGCGTCGACATGACCGACGAGATGCTGGACGTCGCGCGAGCGAACCAGGCCCGCGCCGGCATCGCGAACGCGACATTCCTCAAAGGGACCATCGAGGCCCTGCCGCTCGACGACGAGAGCGTCGACGTGGTCATCTCCAACTGCGTGATCAACCTCGCAGCGGATAAGGGCCACGTGCTGCGGGAGGTAGCCCGCGTTCTGCGCCCGGGTGGCCGCGTCGCCGTCGCGGACATGGTCGCGATCGAGGACCTCCCCGAGTCCGTGAAGCGCTCGCTCGATGAGTGGGCCGGGTGCGTCGCGGGCACGATATCGGTCGAGGAATACGCGCGCGGGCTGCGGGCCGCCGGTCTCGGTGACGTCGACATCGAGGTCACGCGCGAGGTGCACCTTCCCGGCGTGAGTGGCGCCATCGCAAGCGCATACATCCGCGCGAGGAAGGAGGTGACCGCATGAGTGGTTCCTGCTGCCCCATCCCGGTGGAGTGCTGCCCTGAGCCGGAGAGTGACCAGCCCTGCTGCTAGCACGTGACGTGATCCCACGTTCGGGGGTAGGACCTCGGGCTTTCACGCGCTTGGGCTCGAGGTCCTGCGTTCGAGGCTAGCCCGCACGCAGGGGACGCGGGGTCTCGCGGGTGCTCTGGCTGGAGCCCGCAGCGACGCGGGCCAGGCGCTCTAGACTCGGCCCCACCTGGTGAGAGATGTCATCGGGCAGCGTCGCCTGCTGGAGCGTCTTGGCGCTCATGCGCTCCGCGGCGAGGTCGCCCACGCGTACGGACTCAGCGGACCGCGATCCATCGGCAAGCGGACGGCGGCCCTGCGATTCGCGCAGACGCTCAACTGCGAGGTGCCCGGTGTGACAGCGGGGGGCTGTGGCGCGTGCCGCGGGTGCCGCCTCATGGAGGCCGGGACGCACCCCGACGTCATCCTCGTGACGAGATCGGATGACCGGCGGGACATCGCGATCGAGCAGGTCCGAGCGATGCAGGAAGAGCTGTCGCTCCGGCCGCTCGAGGGCCGACGCCGCGTCGTGATCGTCGATGACGCCGCCGAGCTGAGCGAGCACGCCGAGGTCGCGCTCCTGAAGACGCTCGAGGAGCCGCCGTCACACGCCGTGGTCCTGCTCCTGACACCGACCCCGGTGCGACTGCTCGACACGATCCGCTCACGGATCCAGTCGCTCGCCTTCCGGCTCGTTCCGACAGCGGAGATCGCGGAGGCGCTCCACAAACGCTTCGGCGCGGCCGCCGAGAAGCACGCCGGGCCGGCGGCCGGCCGGCCGGGGCTGGCGATCACGCTCTCCACCGATGAGGCCGCGCGCATGGAGCGACGCCGGCTGGACAACGAGTTCTACAAGCTCGTCGGCTCGGGACTCACCGACCGCTTCGCGTGGGCTGCGGCTCTCGCCGACGACGCCGACAGCCGGCGTCGCACACGCCAGATCGAGAAGCGCCTGGTCGAGTGGGGCGTGCTCGTGCGTGATGCCGCTGTGCTCGCCCAGGGGCTCGACCGGCCCGTGCGCCCGGACCGGGCGGCTGAGACCTCGAAGCTGGCTGCGAGCGTCGGCCCCCGCGATCTCGTTGACACCGCGCTCCTGATGGAGAAGCTCCGCCGCGACCTCGACTTCAACGCGAACGCGCGCGCGATGCTCGAGCTGTTCGCGCTGCGCGTGCCGTTCAGCGTGGCGCTCAGGGCGGCCGGGTGAACGCATTGACCGTCGTCGGCGCGCGGTTCCTGACCGCGGGCCGCATGTACTTCTTCGAGCCGGGCGACGTGACGGATCTCGAAGTCAACGACTGGATCGTCGTGCGGACGGAGCTGGGCCTCGACGCCGCGCGCGTGCAGCTGCTGCCGACCGACTCGCCGCTCGTGCAGGTCGATCCCCCGCTCGGCACCGTGCTGCGGAAAGCGACCGCGAGCGATCGCTTCGACATGGCGACGCAAAAGCGCCGCGAGCCCGAGGCGAGCGAGGAGGCGCTGCAGCTCGCGCGCCAGCGGGGTCTGCCGATCCGGGTGCTTGGTGCGGACTGGCAGCTGGATGGCGCGAACCTGACCATCTTCTATTCGTGCGAGGAGCGAGTGGACGTGGGCGATCTCGCTGCTGACCTGGCGGCACACTTCGGCACGCGCGTGGAGCTGCGGAAGATGGGCGCCCGCGATGAAACGAAGGTCATGACCGGCGTGGGCACGTGCGGCCGGGAGCTCTGCTGCTCGTCATGGCTCGACAAGTTCTCCAACATCTCCATCCGCATGGCGAAGGAGCAGGACCTCCCACTCAACCAAAGCAAGCTCACCGGCGTGTGCGGACGACTGAAGTGCTGCCTCATTTACGAGCTCGAGACGTATCAGGAGGTGAAGGGGAAGCTGCCGAAGCTCGGCGAGACTTTCCACATCCCGTCCTGCGTGAGCGGTGCGTGCGGCACCGGTGGGTGCGCGCAGACCCAGGGCGTGTCCATGACGAAGGAGGCCATCGTCGTCGGCATGGCCGAATCGCTCGGCGGCGCACGGCTGACCCTCACGGCCGACGAGCTCGGCGTCGCGTTCGACCCCGTGCCTGTGCACACGAAGGGCGTGGGCTCGTACGGCAGTGATGAGATCCCGCGCCTCGAGCGTCCCACGCCGGTCCCCTCCGGATCGGGCGGCGCGCGCCGGAAGCGGCGGCGCCGGGGCCGACGAAGCGGCGGAGGCAGCGACCCCGCTACCTAGTGGCCTGACCCGAAATGGTCTTGAATGTTGATAGGGGACGGGCTATGGTGGAGGCGATGGCCAACCGGGCCGCGCCGCCGCTGCCGGTGAGCGAAGAGGAGCGGTCGGTGCTGCGCTCCTGGACGCGAGCGGGGACCACCGAGCAGCGTCAGGCGCTGCGCGCGCGGATCGTGCTGCGCGCCGCGGAGGGCCGCAGCCACACCGCGATCGCCGGGGAGCTCGGCTGCTCGATCCAGACGGTGCTCCTGTGGCGACAGCGATTTCGCGCCGCTGGCCTCTCTGGGCTGGCCGACGCCCCGCATCCGGGCCGGCCGGCGACCTACGACTCGGGATTCCGCCAGCAGCTCATCGCGACGACGCTCACCCAGCCAGCGGATGCGACCCACTGGAGTACCCGGCGTCTGGCGAAAGCGGTCGGGGCGAGCCGGACGACGGTGGCGCGGATCTGGAAAGCCGAGCGGCTCAAGCCCCACCGCGTCGAGACCTTCAAGTTCAGCCGCGACCCCGAGCTCGGGCCCAAGGTCGTCGACATCGTCGGTCTGTACCTGCACCCGCCGGATGGCGCGATCGTGCTGTGCGTCGACGAGAAGACCCAGATTCAGGCCCTCGAGCGGACCCAGCCGATGTTGCCGCTCCGGCCGGGGCAGGTCGAGCGACGCAGCCACGACTACAAGCGCAACGGGACGCTCAGCCTGTACGCCGCGCTCGAGCTCAGCAGCGGCGAGGTCACCGGCAAGACCACCGCTCGCCACCGGGCCAAGGAGTTCCTCGGCTTCATGCGCCTGCTGGTGCGCCGCTACCCCACGGGTGAGTTGCACGTGGTCCTCGACAACAGCTCGACCCACAAGACCCCCGCCGTGGAGCGTTGGCTGCGCCGCCACAAGCGCGTCCACTTCCATTTCACCCCGACCTCGGCCTCGTGGATGAACCAGGTCGAGACCTGGTTCTCGGTCCTCCAGCGCCAGGCCCTCGAGCGCGGCAGCTTCGAGGGCGTGCGCGCCCTCGGCGCCCGGATCGACCGCTACATCCGCGACTGGGACGAGCACGCGACGCCGTTCGTCTGGGTCAAGACCGCCGACGAGATCCTCGCGAAGGCCGTCCGCAAACCTCAAGACCATTCCGGGACGGACCACTAGCCCCTTGGCGGCGGGTATAGCCTCGCGTTCATGCCCGACGACGATCCCCGCTCCTCCAGCTTCGCCGTCGCATTCAAGGAGTTCATCGATGCGATGAACGCCGAGGCCGCGAAGGAGACCACGCCGCTCTTCGACCGCCTGCGCGAGTACCTCGGCACGGATCCGACGAAGGCGCAGGTCGTGGCCGAGGAGTTCGACAACTGGGAGCATCCGAACATCCAGGTCGCGCTCGACGCAGTGCTGTCGAAGCCGCCACGCCGGTCGGAGCTCATCGGGATCGCCGCGCAGAACAAGCGTTTCGGCGGCGTCACATTCTCCGACCTCTTGAGCGCCGGCGGCCCGTGGGGCCGGCCGCTCTCCGAAGGAGCGGTCGACTACGTGAACTTCCATCTCGAGAACGACAAGGTCCTCACGTGCGTGCAGTACGGACTGTTCCTCGTGACGGACGGGGATGACCGCTTCACCGTCTACATCGCGGGGCCGCCGAGCGCCCAGATGGGCCCGCAGTCGCGAATGCGCATCGAGATCGCGGGGGCCCGACGCGACAGGGCAGCGAGCCTCCTGAAAGAGATTACGGCAGCGATGCGCGAAAGGAACGTGTATCGCGGCAATGCCATCTCGCTCGCGCCAGGGCAGTTCGGAGTCCAGGGCCTCGTGAAGTTTCACCGGCTACCGCGCATCTCGCGCACGGACATCGTGCTGCCGGATGGCCTGCTCGAGCGGATCGAACGCCAGACGGTGGGCTTCTCCGCGCACGCGGACGAGCTCCTCGCCGCGGGACGCTCGCTCAAGCGAGGCATGCTCCTGTACGGACCGCCCGGCACCGGCAAGACCCTCACGGTCATGTATCTCGCGACACAGATGCCGGGACGAACGCTCCTGCTGACGACGGGTCACGGCCTTGGCATGATCGGGACCGTCGGCCAGTTCGCGCGTTCCCTCGCGCCGGCCACCGTCGTGGTCGAGGACGTCGACCTCATCGCGCAGGAGCGCGGCTACCCCGGAATGCCGACGCAGCCGCTCCTCTTCGAGCTCCTCAACCAGCTCGACGGCCTCGCCGATGACGCCGACGTGCTCTTCGTGCTCACCACGAACCGTCCGGACATCCTCGAGCCCGCGCTCGCCGCGCGGCCTGGCCGCGTCGATCTCGTCGTCGAGATGCCGATGCCCGATGCCGCCGCGCGCCACCGGCTCATCGATCTCTACGCGCGCGGCATGCGTCTCAAGGATGTCGACCTCGACCGGCTCGTCGAGCGCACCGACGGCGCGAGCCCGGCCTACATCAAGGAGCTGCTGCGAAAGGCCGCGCTGTTCGCGGCGCTCGCGGGCAGCGCGAACACGGTCGATCAGAGCCACCTCGACGCCGGGATGGCCGAGCTGGAAGCGGGCGGCGAGCTGGCGAAGCGCATCGTCGGCTTCGGGAGCGCCGGCTTCCTGCCGCCTTCCCCGGCCGTCGGCCCCATGCGCCCGGCCGGCTTCCCGGAGGTCCGTCGCGGCTAGCGCATCAGGCGCGGAGCGGCTTCGCCGCGACGAGCCGCAGGCCCGCGTGAGCGCAGGGAACAGGGGAATCTCTGGCGCCGAGAGGCGCGCCGGACCCAGCGACGGCTTTGCCGGGGTCAGCGAACCCGGCTCACCACGAAGTCCGCGATCTCGAGCAGTGCCTCGCGCTCGACGCGCGCCGGGAGCCCATCGAGTGCCCGCGTCGCGTCGTCGTGCAGGGCCAGTGCCCGCTTCCGCGCGCGCTCCACGCCATCGGTCGCTCGCACGGCTCGGAGCAGCTCGCGTACCTCGTCCGCGGCCTTCTGCGTGGCGACGAACCGCGGTGCGAGCTCCGGGCGCTCCTCAGCGGCATAGATCATCGGGAGCGTCGCCATGCCTTCGGCCAGATCACGGCCGACCGTCTTGCCAAACTCATCCTCGTGACCGACGAGGTCCAGCACGTCATCCGTGATCTGGAAGGCGAGGCCGAGGCTCGTTCCGAAGGCGCCGAGCGCGGCTACGTGCTCCGGATCCGCGTCGGCCAGGATGGCGCCTCCCTGGCAGCAGGCCGCGTAGAGCGAAGCTGTCTTCAGCTCGATGCGCTCGAAGTACTCGCGCTCACTCGGCAGGCCGGCGTCCGCGATCACCTCCTCGAGCTCGCCATCGCAGAGCGCGAATACCGTCTGCGCGACGATCGCGATGACCTCGGGCTTCGGCAGCACGGCCGCGAGCGCGTAGGCCTTCGCGAAGAGATAGTCGCCGATGATGAGCGCGACGTCATCGCTCCAGGTCGCGTTCACGGTCGGGACGTTCCGGCGCAGATCGGCACGGTCGACGATGTCGTCGTGGACCAGCGAGGCCGTATGGACCAGCTCGAGCGACTCGGCGAGGTTCAGAATCACCTGGCGGTCGTGGCCCGGTCCGAAACGCGCGGCCAGGAACACCAGTGTCGGCCGCAGGAGCTTCCCCGACGAGCTGAACAGGTGCGTCACCGCTTCCTGGAAGGTTGGATGCCCGCCGCGGCCGACGTCTTTGAGGCGGCGCTCGAGCTCCCGGAGCTCGGGCTCGACGATGGAGTAGAAGGAAAGCTCGCCGCGCGTCGCCTGCATGTTGTTCGAGTCTATGGACGCAGGGCGCGTGTCAAGCGAGCGATGTTGATCCGTCGGCGAGAGCCGACCGAGAGGGCCGCCGCGACGCGCGGCTCACGGCTTCTTCGTCGGTACGGGCGTACGGACCGGCGTCGGCGTACGGACGGGCGCCGGGGTCGGCGCAACAGTGCCCGGTGTCTGCGGCTCTTCTGACGGCAAGGCGGACGGGGTCGGGCTCGCCGCGGGTCTGGCGGTGGCCACCGGCCGCCCGCCCCCCACGTCGGCGATGCACCAATTGAAGCGGCCGTAGCTGTGCATCCCCCCGTTGGCTTCCGCACCCCACTTGTTGGCGAACTGCTGCCACTGTGGAAAATGCGCGACGAGGCGGATGCAGCCCGGTGACGCCCAGAACGTGTCATCGTTCGTCGTCGGCTCGGTGCCCTTCACGAACACCTCGGTCTTCCGGAAGCTACCCGGGCACTTCGCCCCAGGCAGCTTGCCGGAGCCGATGCCTCCCATGATCCCCGGGCTCACACACACGACCTTCTCGACGACGTCAGCGGGCCGCGTGAAGCCCTCGACCGGCAGCCCAGCGACGACGCTCTTCATGTAGTCGCGCCACAACACCCCAGGGCCCATGGCGGAGGTGATGCCGCGCATCTCCTCGTTGTTCGCGTTGCCCATCCAGATCGCGGTAAGGCGCTGCGGCACGTAGCCGATCGCGAGCACGTCCTGCAGGTTGTCGGTCGTACCGGTCTTCAGCGCGGCAGGCCGGCCGATGTTGGTCCAGCTCCCGAACAGGAACGACCCGTTCACGGGATCGGTCGTGTCCTTCAGCATGTCCGTCATCACGTACGCGACGGACGGCGGGATGACCTCGCGCGACTCGACCTTCGAGTAGTCCTTCACGACCTTGCCGTCGCGATCGATGATCTTCAGGATCATCGTGGGCTCGACGCGGCGGCCGCCGTTCGCGACCACCTGGAACCCGCTCGCCATGTCGATCAAGCGCATCTCACCCGCACCTATGCCGAACGAGATGCCGTACCGCGAGCGGTCGCCCCAATCGCGGCTGATGCCCATCTGGCGGATCGTGTCCATGATCGCGTCGACGCCGACCATGCTCGCGACCGAGAGGGCGGGCAGGTTGAGCGACTGACGCAGGCTCTGCCGAAACGTCACCGGGCCATGCTGTTGGCTCTTCCCATCGCCCTGCGGCGCGTTCTTCGGCGCGTACTCCTTGCCCGCGCCGTCCGTGATCTTGAACTCGATGTCATTGAGGATCGTCGACGGCGTGAGCGGCCCCTGCGGGGTGCCCTTCAGCATGCCAGCGAGATACGTGAACAGCTTGAACGTCGAGCCGGGCTGGCGGTAGGCGATGCCCGCCGAGTCGTAGTCGCCCTGCACCTCAGGCGAGCGGTCGTAATAGTCCTTGCTCCCGACGTACGCGAGGATCTCGCCTGTTCGCGGGTCCATCGTGATCAGGGAGGCGTTGTTCACGTTCGAGCTCTTTAGCGAATCGACGTGATCACGCACTTCCTTCTCGGCGAGCTCCTGCATGTTGCGGTCGAGCGTGGTGTAGATGCGGTAGCCGCCGCGGTACGCCGCTTTCTCACCGAGGACCTGGATGATCTGCTCGCGCACGCGGAACGTGAAGTGCGGCGCATAGATCGACGTCGTGGCCGGCTTCACCTCGATCTTCTCCGCGTTCGCGATCGCCGCCTCCGGCTCGGTGATGAAGCCGTTCTCGACCATCGCGCCGAGGACGGCCGCGCGGCGCGACGTGGCCCCGGCTGGGTTCTGTACCGGGTCGTACTCCGACGGGAGCTGCGGCAGGCCCGCCATCATCGCGGTCTGCGCGAGCGTGAGGTCATTCAGGTCGTTCACGCCGTAGTAGGTGAACGCAGCGGCACGGATACCGTAGGCCTGGTTGCCGTAGTAGATCTGGTTGAAATACATCTCGAGGATCTTCTCCTTCGAGAAGGTCCTGGTCACCTCGAGCGCGAGAATCGCTTCCTTGATCTTCCTGGCGATCGTCGGCTCGTCGCCGAGGAGGCGCGTCTTGATGAGCTGCTGGGTGATCGTCGAGCCGCCCTGCGCGATGCCACCTTGCGACAGGTTCGCCTGCGCCGCGCGCATGATGCCGCCGACGTCGATGCCGGAGTTCGTCCAGAAGCTCTTGTCCTCGATCGCGATGGTCGCCTGACGCATGCGCTCGGGCACCGCGTCGAGCGTGATCGGGATCCGCCGCTCATCCTCCAGCCGGAAGAGGACGTGCTGGCCACTCCGGTCATAAATGTAGGTGGATATGGGGAGCTGCACCGTCTCCAACGCGTGTGCGGCCGGCAGGTCTGCCGCGAGGTACCCGACCGCCGCCGCCGCGGCGCCGCCGGTGAGAAGCGCAAGCGCGAGCAGAACCGCGGTCAGAACGCCGGCGACCGTCCCGACGCGGGCGCCCGCCGACGCATAGCGCCGCGAGAGGCGGCCGCCCTTCCGGTGAGGAAAGCGGTAGGAGCGATATGCGCGCCCAGGACCCTTATTGGATCCATTGCGATCCGTAGCCATCAGGGAAAGGTACCGAAGCACGCCCTGTGCCGCTGGGGCCTGCGGTGGCTCAATCCGACCATCGTCGTGCAGTCAAGCGAGCGATAAGACGGTCGAGCGGTGAGGGCGGGGATGCCGTGGCGGCGGCGCGCAGGGTGATCTGGACGGTCCGCGCATCGCCCTCCCAGCCCTCCACCAGGAGGCGGTCCTCGTCCTTCAACGTGTTGGCCGGCCCGCGACGCTCCATCGCGCTCTCCGTGTCGGGGATCCGCGCGTAGAGCGCAGCCGCCTGACGGTGCGCGTTCGGGACTTCACGCTCGAGCACGACGCCGTGGATCGCGAACTGTCCGTTCTCCATGACGAACGCCTGGCGCGTCTGGTCGAACATCGTTGTCAGCTCGAGGTTCGCCGCGAGCTCGCGATCGACCCCGGCCACGGCCTGATCGAGCTCGGCCTGTGCGGCGGCGTCGCGAGGTGGCCGCCGGCGCAGCAGCAGCCCGGCGGCGCCTGCGAGCAGCGCCACGATCGCGGCAGCGAGCACGCGCATGGGCCGATGCTACCAAAGCGTGCGTTCGGTGAGGCATTTATATACACGCAATGTATCATTCTCGTCGTGCCCAGCCTCCGGCGCCGCCCGCCGCCGTCACCGCACTTCCCCATCGGGGGACCGGTGCCGGCGGAGGACCTCGTCGGGCGAGAGGACTACCTCCGCCGGATCATCGGGCGGCTCTCGGAGGGGACGCACATCCTCGTCGCGGGCCCGCGCCGCATCGGCAAGACGTCGATCATCCTCGAGGCGCTCCGACGGATGGCCCGTCACGGAGCGCTCACAGCCTACGTGGATTGCATGGGCGCGTCCGACCTGCGGTCCCTTGCCGGGCACTTCGCGAACGCAGTACTGGCGCCGCTCACGGGCGTCGACCGCACGCTCGATCTGGCGCGCGAGCTCGCGGAGGGCCGGTCCCTCGGGCGTGTCCGGTATGCGGACCTCGGCCCACTGCTCGGGCTCGCCCGGGAGCGCTCGGCACAGAAGGCGTTCGAGCTCGCGCTGGACGTGCCGCGGCTCGTGGCCGCGCGCAGCGGCAAACGCGTCATCGTGGCGCTCGATGAGTTCCAGGCCGCAGGCCGCCTCGGGCCACGCGTGTTCGATGTCATGCGGGCTCACTTCCAGGCGCAACGCGGCGTGGCGTACGCGTTCCTCGGGTCCGAGGAGGGGGTCATCGAGGAGCTCTTCAGCGAGAAGGGCCGCGCCTTCTACCGCTTCGCCCAGCCCCTGGATCTTGCGGAACCCGGCGCGGCGCGCTTTGGGATAGCCCCGGAGGACTGGCTCCGGTATCTCGTGGCGAAGTACCGCGCGAAGCGGGTCCGGATCGGAGAGACCGAGGTCGACCGCATCCTCGACGCGACGGGTGGGCACCCTCAGGACACGATGCAGCTCTGCGCGCGGTTGCTCGAGCTCGCGCGGGACTCCGGCGTGGAGGCCATCGACGGCGACCTCGTCGGGATCGCGTACGAACGCTCACTCCGTGAGCTCGAGCGTCCGTTCGCACTGCATTGGTCGGAGCTCGGGAAGCACAAATACCTGCAGCAGGTGGCGAAGCGGATCGCCCACGAGGCGGTCCTCTACGCAGGCGATCCCGGCGGGGCAACAGTGCCGCGGGCCGAGGTGCTGCGAGCACTGGGCGCGCTCCGCGCGCGCGGCCTGATCGTGAAGGTCGGCCGCGGCCGGTACGAGTTCCTGGAACCCATGTTCGGCGAGTACGTGCGCCGGAGCGACGGCGGGGCCCTGACGGCCACGGGCTAGCGAGGACGACGGCCGGAGCCAGAGCTCTGGCTGGAGCACGAGCGACGCCTGAGTGCGAAGCTCTATCGTTCCGCGCCGATGGTCAAGCTCGAGCTGCGAAAGGGCGCGCGGGTCCGGTACGAGCCTGTCCACTCCGATGAGTGGCGTGAGGGAACGCTCGTCCGACCTTCGCCGAATCAGGAAGAGTGGCTCGTGAAGAACGAGCTTGGGAAGTTCTGGGTACCCGTCAGGCGGCTGAGTCCCGCCGAGGATGGGTCCTCCAGCTAAGCGAAGCGGCGGGGCTTTCGCCCCGCCGCCCTCTTGTCAACGCAGGATTGCGGTCAACGCGGCAACGTCCTTAGGCCTGCACGCGGTTGCGGCCGGTGGCCATCTTGTAGACCAGGAGCGCGATGAACGCGCCGATGATCGAGCCGATGAGCCCCGTGGCCGAGAAGTCGAAAGTGCCGCCGCCAAAGAAAAACGCCCCAAGGGTGCCGCCGATGAACGAGCCGATGACCCCGAGCACCATCGTCGGTACCCAGCCCATCGAGTCGTCGCCAGGCATGAGCGCGCGTGCGATGAAGCCTGCGATCAGGCCCATGATCAGGAACAGGATGAGTCCCATTCAGTCGTCCTCCATTTATGTCGCCGAAGAGTCCGATCCCGGTGGTGCATCTGGCGTGCCGGGCCGCCCGATGGTACCCCCGAGGCGACTCGAACGCCTGCTTCAGGCTTCGGAGGCCTGCGCTCTATCCACTGAGCTACGGGGGCGTCGTGGAGGACTCATTGTATCGCTGTGACGGCCGCCGAACGGGACAAGGAGCTCTCCCTCCTCGCCCACCTGGACGAGCTCCGCAAACGCATGATGGTGGCGGCCATCGCCGTCGTCATGACGAGCGCGGCCGCCTTCGCCTTCGCCGAACACATCGTCCGGTTCCTGCTCGTGCCCTCGGGAGCCACGAGGTGCATCACGCTCGCCCCGACCGAGAACTTCGCCACGTTCATGCGCGTGTCCCTCTTCGCCGGGATCGCCTTCGCGATGCCGGTGGTGCTCTTCGAGATCTTCAGGTACATCGACCCGGCGCTGACTCGGAAGGAGCGTCGCTTCGTGTTGCGCCTCGGTCCGTTCGTGCTGATGCTCTTCGTCGGTGGCATGGTCTTCTGCTACTACCTGCTGCTGCCGCAGGCGCTCGGCTTCCTCGTCAATTTCGGCGGAACGGTCTTCGACAACCAGCTGCGCTGCTCCGAGTACCTCTCATTCGTGACGACCTTCATCCTGGGCATGGGAGTCGTCTTCGAGATGCCTGCGGTCATCTTCGCGCTCGTCCGTGTCGGGGTCGTGAAGCGCCCGTGGCTTGCGCGGCAGCGGCGCTACGTGTTCCTCGCGGTGTTCCTCATCGCCGCGCTCATCACGCCGACGCCGGACCCGTTCAATCAGGCGCTGGTGGCGATCCCGATGTATCTCCTCTTCGAGCTCGGGCTGCTGATCTCGCGGTTCGGAGCGCCTCGAGCCGCCGCTTGAGCTCGGCTTCAGCACCGAGATCCGTCGGCTCGTAGTACACGCGCCCGGCAAGCGATTCGGGGAGGAAGGTCTCGTCCGGGTCGAAGTGATCCATCGCATCGTGTGCATACCGGTAGCCCTTCCCGTAGCCGATCTGCTTCATGAGCTGGGTCGGCGCGTTGCGCAGATGCAACGGAACGGGGTCCGCCCTGGTGTTCTCCAGGTCAAAGTCCAGCGCCTGCCGGGCGCGCTTGATCGAGTCGGACTTCGGGGCGAGGGCCAGGTAGACGGTGGCTTCGGCCAATGGGTAATACCCCTCGGGCATGCCGATCAGGTGGACGGCCTGCTGCGCGCTCGAGGCGAGGACAAGGGCCTGCGGGTCGCCGAGACCGATGTCCTCGGCCGCCAGGATCACGAGCCGCCGCGCGATGAACAGCGGGTCCTCCCCCGAATCGATCATCCGCATGAGCCAGTAGAGGGAGCCGTCGGGGTCCGATCCCCGAACGCTCTTGATGAACGCCGAGATCGTGTCGTAGTGAGCGTCGCCGGCCCGGTCGTACACGAGCGAGCGCCGCTGGAGCGCGTCCTTCACGGCGGGGAGGGTGACGTGTCTGTCCGGCGAGGCGTCGGACGCGAGCTCGAGCGTGTTCAGCGCGACCCGCGCGTCACCGTTCGCCACGACCACCAGCGCGTCCTCGGCATCCTGGTCGAGCAGCACCGCGCCGGCGAGCCCGCGCTCGTCGGAGAGCGAACGGCGCACGATCGCGCGAACGTCGTCCTCGGTCAGCGGTTTCAGCGTGAAGACACGCGAGCGCGAGAGGAGCGCGGAGATCACTTCGAACGAGGGGTTCTCCGTCGTCGCGCCGATGAGGATGACGTCGCCGCTCTCGACCGAGGGGAGCACCGCGTCCTGCTGCGCCTTGTTGAAGCGGTGGATCTCGTCGATGAAGAGCACGGTCCGCTGGCCTGTCGATGCGCGGAGCTCACGTGCCTGCTCGATGATCCGCCGCAGATCGGCGACGCCGCTCGCGACCGCGGAGAGCGGCATGAATCGGGCACGCGCGCGCCGCGCCGCGATGGCGGCGAGCGTCGTCTTGCCGGTCCCGGGCGGACCCCAGAAGACCATCGACGGCAGCTGGCCGGCGTCGATGGCGCGGCGAAGGATCCGCCCCGGTCCGACCAGGTGCGACTGGCCCACGTACTCGTCGAGGTCGCGCGGGCGCATTCGTGCCGCGAGCGGTGACCCGGCGGGCAGCCCGGTCTCGGGCTCCGTGAGACCGGTGAACAGCGCGGCGTTCGACGGTGCGGGCGATCGGCGGCGCGGTTTCCCCTGCGGCATCGCGCGAGTATCCCGCAGGCCCCGCAGCAGCCCGCACGCCGTCCCGCATCGAGCCACAGCCCACCGCCGGAGCGGTCGCCTCGACGACGCCCGCGAACCCGGACGGATCATGTCGGAGATGCCCGGGAGCCGCGACGGCCGCGCTCAGGCCTTGTTCCGCCCCTCGCCCACAGGTACCATGCGCCGCCTACTTGACCGGAATGCAAGCAGACGGTCGCGAGTCGCTCGCGCTCCCTGGCGCGGCTGCCGCGCCACCTGGGGCAGGCGCACCTTCATCGCGACCTGAACACCAGAAAGGGGAGGTGACGCTGTGACCATCGAGACAAGGGGAGCCAACGAGATCGAGGCGAAGGCGATTGACGATCTCCGGGCGCGCCTGCGGGGTGCGCTCCTGGTTCCCGCAGCCGCCGGCTACGACGAGGCGCGCTCGGTCTGGAACGCGATGATCGACCGGCGGCCGTCGGTCATCGCGCGCTGCCTCGGCGTCGTGGACGTCGTGACCTGCGTGAACTTCGCCCGCGAGCGCGGCCTCGTGCTCTCCGTGAAGGGCGGTGGCCACAACATCGCCGGGCTCGCCGTTGCCGAGGGCGGCCTCATGCTCGATCTCTCGCTCATGCGGGGCGTGTGGGTGGATCCTGCGGCGCGGACTGCCCGGGCGCAGCCCGGCTGCCTGCTTGGGGACGTGGACCGCGAGACCCAGCTCCATGGGCTCGCCGCGGTCCTCGGCTTCGTCTCGAACACCGGCATCGCCGGCCTCACGCTGGGTGGCGGATTCGGCTACCTCACGCGCCGATTCGGTTTGACCAGCGACAACGTGCGCTCGATGGACGTCGTCCTGGCGGACGGAAGCCACGCCCGGGCAAGCGAGCGCGAACACCAGGATCTGTTCTGGGCGCTCCGCGGCGGCGGCGGCAACTTCGGGGTCGTGACGGGCTTCGAATACGAGCTGCATCCGGTCGGTCCGGAGATCGTCGGTGGTGCGATCGCGTGGCGCGCGGAGGATGCGCCCGCGGTGCTCGAGATGTTCCGCACCCTCAGCGAGCAGGCTCCCGAGGAGCTCACCTGCGTCGCGGTCCTGCGGATCGCGCCGCCCGCGCCCTGGATCGCGAAGGAGATGCACGGCAAGCCGATCGTCGCGGTCTTCGTCTGCGACACCGGCCCCGTCGGCGAGGCCGAGAAGCGGGTCGCGCCGCTGAAGGCCTTCGGGGCGCCGGTGGGCGACATCATCCAGCGCCGGACCTACGTGTCCCAGCAGACCCTGCTCGATGCGACTCAGCCGAAAGGCCGGCGCTACTACTGGAAGTCCGAGTACCTGCCTGGACTCGGGCCCGAGTTGCTCGCGAAGGCTCTCGAGCACGCCGGCCGCATCGTCTCACCCCACTCGGCGGTCATCCTCTTCGCGCTCGGGGGGGCTCTCGGCCGGCGGAATGAGGACCACTCCGCCGCCGGGAACCGGAACACCGCAATGCTCCTCAACATCGCCGCTTCGTGGGAGCGGGCCGAGGACGACGCCAGGAACATCGAGTGGGCGCGCGCGGCCTGGCGGGACCTCCGCGCCTTCTCGACCGGTGGCACGTACGTGAACTTCCTGACGGAAGAAGAGGGCGACCAGCGCATCCAGGCCGCGTACGGGAAGAACTACGAGCGTCTCGTCGAGTCAAAGACGAAGTGGGACCCAGGCAACCTGTTCCGCACGAACAAGAACATCTCGCCGCGGGCGTCGTGAGGTCCCGAACGACGGCGCCACGAGCCGTGAGCGGCCCGTCGTCGCGTAGACCCGCGATCGCGCCGAAGTCGCCCGCAGCCCATGCTGACCGTCAACATGACGGCGCGCGCGGTGCTATGGTCCCGCCGATCGGGGAGGCCGAATGACGCAGGTTCCTCGCGAGCTCGACACCGTCATTGCGGAGCTGGTCGCCGGGGCGCAGACCGGCGCCGGTCTCGATCCGCACCGCGTCGCTCAGGAGCTCGGCGCCGCCGGTATCACCTCGCCGGAGGCGCTGCGGGTCGTCGACGAGATCATGGCGAAGCTCGTGGATGCCGACCAGCGTGGCGAGCAGGTCGATGGCATGGAGCTGGCGGGCAAGCTCGGCGGGATCCGCGCCCTCGTCGCGGAGCAGTCGGCACAGGCGCCAGCGGTCGCACGGGGCCTGATGCGCTTCCGTTGCGAGCAGTGCGGCAGAATGCTCTTCGAAACGGAGCCGCCGGCGGCGTGCCCGGAATGCGGCGGGCGCACCTTCGCGAAGCCGGATCTCGATCAGCCGAATGTGGAGTCCGGCGCCGGCTGACCGCCGGTCGCGCCCCCAAGCGGCTGCCGCGGGGTCACCGCGAGAATCCCGTGCCGTCGCGCTAGGCCAGCTGTGCTGAACCGTCGGGAGTGCCACGCCTGGGCTGCGGCACCAGGAGGTACGCGACGCGGTCGCCCGAGCGGAGGAGCTCGACGGCCGCGTAGCCGGCGGCGAATGCCGACTCGAATGCCGCCCTGACCGCGAGCCGCCATTCGAGCGCGAGCGCCCCATCCCGCGCCTTCAGCTCCTGCACGTTCGCGGGGATCTCGAGCAGCAGGTGCGTCGCGCCGCCGGGATCCGCGGCCGCGCCGGGATGTCCGGCCCGGGCGCGCAGCAGGTACTGCACCTCCTCATGCTCGGCCTGTTCGAGCGACGGCGCCGGGTCATCACCGCGCAGCCGTCGGTAGGTGCGGTCGTTCCCGATCGGCCACTCGACGTACAGACGGTCCGACGGCATGTCGGCATTAAGCCGGTCGGGCATGGCGCCGTAGAAGTCGCGATGGTACTCGCGCGCGTAGGTCCCGAGCTTCGTGAAGTTGAAGTGCGCGTTGAGCGCTTCGAGCGGGTCCATCGTCCAGCCCATCACCTCGATGCCCTGATCGAGACAGTGATCGCGCTGGGCTTCCTTCAGAGCCACGGCGAGCCCACTGCCACGGTGAGGAGCTCGGACCGCGAGCATGTGTGAGTGATGCCGGAAGTGATAGTCGTAGATCCCGAGGAAGCCGAACACGAAGCCCGCCGCGCTGTCGTCGCCGTCGGCGTAGCCGACCGCCACGAACCCGCCGTTGCGCACCGTCGCGAGGAGTAGTTGCGGCGGGACGACGACGTCGGCGCTCCAGACCTCCCGCTGGATCGGCACCGTGTCCGCGCAGGCGGCGATGTCGCGGGCGATCTCGATCCGGTATGGCACGACCTTTAGCGCCGTCGCGCCGCGTCCACGGCCTCGTTCGCGTTCGCGATGAGCCGCTGCACGCCACCGAGCGCACGAGGGATGTCGAACCGGCGGTCGAAGTTGCCCAGGTTCTCCGCCGCCTCGAGTGCCTCTTCGATGGCGGACTCCGCGAGACGCAGCGCTGCGCCGAGCCGCTCGAGCTCGCCCTGATCAACGTCCGTCACGGCGCGAAGTCTATTCAGCCGGCGCGATCGCGAGCCGCCGCTCGACGTCGTCGAGCGCCGTCCTGATCCGTTGCGTCGCTGCGGCGCGGTCCGCATCCTCCATGAGCAGCGCGGGGTCCTGCCACTCGCCGTAGCGGTCGAGGTAGAAGTCGCGGAGGAGGCGAAGACCCTCGCGCACCGGCATCGGCGCGTACACGACGCCGGCGGAGTCGCATGCGATCCGGTACTGGAGCTCCGCGGCCCGGTAGCAGCTGCGGCACACAAAGAATGGCACGGTATCGCGGTCCCGCAGCAGCCGTGTCGGATGTGCGTCCGCGGCGATGTCCTCGGCCCGGCAGCGGGGGCAGCGGGTGATGCGCATCACGAGATGTTCGACCGCAGCCATGCCGCGACCTTCATCACGAGCTCGGGATCGCTCGCCTCGAGCCGCTCGTTCCGAACGCGCGCCTGCGTCAGCACCGCCGCGTAGCGCTCGGCGTCGCCGCCCGCGAGCAGCACGCGGGCCCGCGTGCGTGAGAGCTCGGCGATCGGCCGCCAGCGCGGGTCCGCGAGCTCACCCGGCGCACCGATCAGGACCGCAGCGACGATCCGTGAGTCCCGCCCCGCCGCGATGGCCGCGACGGCGCCGCCCGCCGCGTGGCCGGCGACGGCGAGCCGTTCCGGCACGAGCGGGTGCGCTTTCAGCAGCCTGACAGCCCCCGCAACTTCGGCGAGCGCGCTCTCGGGTGTCGCGGGCTGCCGGTACGCGAACCGCAGCGCAGCGACGCCCTCGCCAGCGAAGGCCTCGCAGAGCCCGGCAAGGTCGTCGGTCTGGTCGTCCAGCGCGCCGAAGACGGCCGCGCCGCCGACCGCAGGCGCCTCGGGCAGGTGCAGCACCCCGTCGGACTCAGCGCCGCCGGAGCGGAACGACACGCGCTGCAGCACCGTGGCATTGTCCCGCGTCCGAATGCCGGAGGCCGGGCCTGATCGGCCCGGCCCCCCTGAGTTCGCGCCGCGACCGACCTACGCGGTCTTGGCCTCCGCGTGCAGGGGTTTCGCGCGCTTGTCGATGCGGAGCAGCCCGGCGTCCTTCTGCGGGATCGTGAACGGGATAACGCCGGGGATGAGCCACTCCTCCCACATCTTGTCGACGGTCGCCTGGAAGTGCTCGACGTCCTCGTCGGCAAAGTGAGAGAAGCGGCCCTGGCGCTTGAGGTACTCGTACACGGGCTTGCGCTTCTTCCGTCCCTCGGCGATCTGACGAGTCGGCCCAGTGAGGTTGCACACGCCGTCGATGACCTCGTAGAGCGTCCAGATGCCGGTCTCAACGGCGAGGTGCCCGAGCTCCTGGCTGTACTGCGGGTGATAATCCCAGCCTTTCGGACACGGGTCGAGCGTGTGCACGAAGGTGGGGCCGCCCAGCTCCAGCGCGCGGCGGATCTTGTTCATCAGGTCGACCGCGTACGCGGCGCAGCCGGCGGCAATGTAGCGGGACTCGGGGTGGCCCGTGGCCATCATGCCGGGCATGTTCTTCTTCCAGCGCGTGTGCATGAGGCGCTTCTCGCTACCGGTCGGTGAGAACGTGGTGACCGCGCCGTACGGCGTCTGGCTGGAGAGCTGGATGTCGGTGTTCGCATAGCTCTCGTTGTCGTACAACAGGACCAGGCAGTCGTAGTCCTTGTGCGTGAGCGTCGCGGAGATGGCACCGAGGCCCATGTCCGCGCCGCCACCGTCGCCGCAGAACGCGATGACGTTGATCTTCTCGTCCTTCAGCTTGCCCTTGCGCATGAGGACCTTGAGGCCCGCGGCCGTGCCGAGCGCCGCGGCGCCAGAGGCGCCGAGCTGCGTGTGCATCCACGGCACGACCCAGGGCGTCGTGTAGTAGGTCGTGTTCGCGACGTACATGCAGCCGGTCGAGCCGAGCACGATCGTGCGCGGACCCGAGGCCTTCACCATGTGCCGCATGACGAGGGCTGACTCGCAACCCTGGCAGGTGCGGTGGCCCGAGACGAAGAGCTCGTCGTACGGAACATCCTTGACCCCCTTGATCTGCGGCAGATCCTGGGGTGTGGTGCTCGCGAGCGGTTCTATTGCCATCTCTTCTCCTATTTCCGCACGCCGATCCAGTGGCACACGTCGCCGCTGGTCAGCTCGCCGGAGGCCGCCGCCATCGTCTTTTCGAACATCTCCATCGCCATCGGCTGCTCGATCTCGCGACCGCCGAGCGCGGCGATGAAGCCGACGACGACCGGGCGCTTGGGGGCCGAGTAGAGCGCGGAGCGGATCTCGTTGTACAGCACACCGCCGTAGTACGGCGAGCCGAAGCTGTAGTCGCGGTCGATGACCCCGACGGCTTTGAACCGGGACAGGCTCCGGACGATGTCCGCGGTCGGGAACGGGCGGAACCACTTCAGGCGGACGAGGCCGACCTTATGGCCCTGCTTGCGGAGGCGCCGGATCGCGACCTTCATCGGAAGCGACAGCGTGCCCTGGCCCAGGAAGACGATCTCCGCGTCGTCCGTCATGAATTCGTCGAGGAACGGGTTGTCGCCGCCGCGTCCGAACAGGCGCTTGAACTCGGTGTGCGCCTCGGTGATGACACCAAGTGCGTTCCGCATGGCCTGGTCGTTCTGCATCCGGATCTCCATGAGCCAGTCCTGGTCGACCTGCGGCGCGATGGTGATCGGGTTGTCGGGGTGGAGGAGCCGGTCGCCGAGGTCGAACTTCGGCAGGAAAGAGTTCACTGCGGCCTGCGTCGGGATCATCACGATCTGCTGCGAGTGGGTGAGGAACGCGCCATCCAAGCCGATCGCGACCGGCAGCGACACGCGCTTGTCCTCGCCGACCTTCCACGCCGTGAGCGCGAAGTCGAGCGACTCCTGGGCGGTCTCAGCCCAGCAGAGGAGCCAGCCGAGGTCACGGACCGCCAGCGCGTCGTTGTGCTCGCAGCCGAAGGCACCGGGATCGTCCAAGGCGCGGTTGCCGCAGATCGCGACGACCGGCAGGCGCAGGCCGGCGGTCACGGCGATCGCCTCGAAGGCGTAGAACCAGCCGACGCCAGAGGAGCCGACGAACACGCGTGATCCCACGGCGCAGGCGTGCTTCACGATCTCGAATTGGCTGTGCTCGCCATCGGCAACGATGTACTCGACATCCATCTTCCCGTTCGCGATGAGCTTCGCCGCGGCCTGCATCACGCCGTCGTAGGGGCGGATCGGGTATGCGGCCATGACGTCGACGTCGGCGAGGCGGATGGCTTCGGCGATCGCCTCGCAGCCCGTCGCGAGCTGCTCCGTCTCGACCTCGTTGGCGTTCTCCGGCGCCCCGTGGCGCGGGATGTCCGATGTGATCGTCGTCATCTCAGTCGTCTCCTCCGCTCGCCGCGTCGTGGCTGACCGTGGGCGTGCCGACCGGCGCGTCCGCGGCACGCGCGGCGACGCCCTTGGGATCGGCAGGCACGCCGGCCATCTCCTCGAACCACCGGTTGTAGGCGTCGTGATCGCTCTTCCAGAGCGCCCAGGTGTCCTTGTTATCGGTGAACTTCATCTCGTCGACCATGACGATGCAGTCCTTGACCGGGCACACCGCGGCGCAGATACCGCAGCCGATGCACGCCTCGTACACCACCTCGTAATGACCTTCGGCCGTCACTTCGAAGCACTCGTCGGGGCAGTCGAGCCAGCACATCGTGCATTTGATGCACGTGTCGAAGTTCACGACCGGACGGAGCGTGCGCGCGCCGTACTTCTTGTAGTAGGGGTTGCGCTCGCCCGGCTTGCGCGCGTCGACGATGATGCCGGGTCGCATGGTCGTCCACCCGGGTTTGTCGAACTGCAGCACCTCGTGTCCGCTGGTGCCCTCGCCGGGCGCCACCGCGCGGACGACCGTCGCGTCGAAGCCGTGCTGCGCCGAGTCGGCGGCGCTCCCTTCCTTCGTCTGCTCGCGGATCAGCGCCTGCACATCCTCGAGTCGGACCCAGTCCGGCACGAGCCTGGCGAGGGCGCCGAGGACGCGGTAGTCCGTGTGGTCGTCTTTGAAGACCCACAGGCCCGCGAACGACGCGAGCCCCGGGACGACCGCGAGCGTGTAGGGGCGCTCGGCCGCATCCGTCTGCGCCAGCACCTCGTCCGGCGTCTTCTCGCTGGTCACGACGACGAAGCCGTCGCTGCGGACGGGCTTCCAGATCGGCTGTCGGCCGTACCAGGCCCACGACTCCACGCCCTTCACGAGCGTGTCGTCCACCACGATCGAGACATCGACGACCGCGGGCTCGTACTTGGCCATCGACGACTCGAGCTCGAGCTCGTTGATCGCGACGACGGCGAAGTACTTCGCGGGGACGCCGTTGCGCTCCGGCGAGTCGCCGTACCGCCCGAACGCGGTGCCGGTGTGCCCGCGCTTGCGTGCGGCGAGCACGATGCTTCGAGCGATGCGCTGGGCGAGCGTCTTCTGGAAGATGCCGCGGTAGACGATCTCGATCGTGATCGAACCTTCCTCGGTCTCGACTTCGTTCGCGGCCTTCTTCTCGACGAGGTCCTTCATTGCCTCTCCTTAGCGCGCCGCGTCTTTCGCACGTGCCGCGCTCCCTTCCGTGCCGAGCAGCTTCAGGATGCCTTCCCCGACCGCCTTGATGTGGTCCGCCGACGCTTCGCGGGCGGCGGCGGCGTCGTGCGCCTCGAGCGCCGCGAGGATGCGCCGGTGCGCGTCGACCGATGCGTGTGCGCGGGCGTTGGTCTGCAGCCATTCCTCGCGCGACGCGCGCAGCACGTCGAAGATCGCGGCGAGCATCGTCACGAGGAGCTCGTTGCCCGCGGCCCGTCCGATGAGCTCGTGGAACCGAGTGTCCTCGTCCACGTAGGACTCACCCGCGCTGACCTTCCGCTCCTGCGCCACGATGATCGCGCGCAGCTCTGCGAGCTCCTCGCGCGTCACCCGTTCCGCGGCGCACGCCGCGACCGCCGGCTCGATCAGTCCGCGTACCTCGATGACGTCAGCGACCGGGTGGCCCCGGCTGATGAGGGCGGACAGGGGCCGCGCGAGATCGCGGGCGGCCGCCCGGCGCACGAACGTTCCGCCGCCTGCATGCGTCTCCACGATGCCGAGGAGCTCGAGCGCCCGGAGCGCTTCACGAACGGACGCGCGAGAGACCTGGAACTGCTCGGCGAGCGTGCGCTCCGTCGGCAGCTGGTCGCCCGGACGGAGATCGCCGCGATCGAGCAGCGCCTCGATCTGCGCGACGATGTCCTGATAGAGACGGTAACGCCTGACCGGCTCCACGAGTGCCAAGCCATCCCCTCCAGCGCGGTGGTCTACTGGTCTGACCAACCGGGCCGCAGAGTAGGAGCGGGCGGGACGCCTGTCAATTTGGGCGCGAGGACGCTCAGCGCGGCTTCTTCGCCGTCTTCTTGGTCGCCGGTCCCGGCCCGACCGTGTCGCGGCTCCGCCGCACCGGGGCCCCTACCCCTGCGGCTCTCGAGGGCCCTGCGGGTCGGCCGGGCGAAGCTCCCTTCCCGCGCTTGCTTGCCTTCTCTGACGCTGCCCGGTCGCGCAGCGCGTGCTGCACCGTCTTGTAGCGCGACAGCGTGCCGCGCCGGTCCTGCTGCACGTCCCTGTGGAACTGCGGGTCGTGCGCGGACCTGCGCGCCACATCGGCGTCGCGGAGAGCGTCGCTCACGACGCTGGCAACCTTGCCGATGATCTTCTTCGGCACCGCTGACGCCCGGTGCAGGGCACGTGCCACGGTTACTCTGCCACCGTCGGCTCCGCGGCAGGCCGTCGACGCGCCCGCGCCGATCGGATGACGGGGAGCAGCACCAACAGGACGGAGAGGAACAGCATGGTCCCGGCGAGGGGCAGCCCGCCGACGGTCGAGGTGACGAACGTCGAAGGATCGCCGCCGCTCCCGATGAGCGCCTTGCGGAGCTCGCGCTCGGTCGCGTCGCCAAGCACGAGCGCGACGACGAGCGGCGCGAGCGGATACTTGAGCTTCCGAAGCCAGTACCCGATGAGTCCGAACCCGATCGTGATGAACACGTCCAGCATGCTGTTGTTCAGCGAGTACGAGCCGATGATCGAGATGACGACGATGAAGGGCGTGATGATCGCGTAGGGCGTGCGCATGATCATCGCGAGGAGCGGCACCGCGGCGAGGCAGATCAGGAATGTGAGCAGGTGGCCGAGATAGATGCTCGCGATGAGGCCCCACACGAAGTCCTTGTGCTCGATGAAGAGCAGCGGTCCGGGCTGGAGCCCCCAGATGAAGAGCCCGGCCATCATCACCGCCGACGTGGGTGAGCCGGGGATCCCGAGGGCGAGCATCGGCACGAGCGAGCCGACGGCGGCGGAGTCCGCGGCCGCCTGCGGCGCCATGATCCCCGAGATCTCGCCCTTCCCGAACTCCTGCTTCTTCTTCGAGTACTGGCGCGCGAGGCCGTAGCCGAGGAACGAGCCGGCGGTCGCGCCGTGACCCGGCAGGACGCCGAAGAGGAACCCGATGACGGAGATCGGGACCACCATTCCGAGCCGCTTGCGCAGGGCGCCAAAGGCTTCACGGATGTCGCGCAGCCCGACCTTCGCGCTCATGCGTTCCATGAAGCCGATGCCCTGCTCCTCGGCGGAGGCGAGCACTTCGCCGATGCCGAACAGACCGATCGTCACGGGGACGAACGTGATGCCCGAGAGCAGCTCGATGTGCCCGAACGTGAGCCGCGGCTCCCCGGTGAGCGAGTCGAAGCCGATCGACGCGAGCAGCAGGCCGAACGCGATCATCATCACGCTCTTCAGCGGGGCCTCCGAGCCGAGGCCGACGAGCGTGGTGAACGACAGGATGAAGACGGCGAACAGCTCCGCGGGACCGAACTTGATGGCCTCCAGCGCGAGCGCTCGCGCGAAGAACGTGAGCAGGATCGTCGCGATGAGCGCACCGACGAAGGACGAGACGAACGACGAGCCGAGCGCGAGACCTGGTCGCCCCTTGCGTTTGGCGAGCGGATAGCCGTCGAACAGGAGCGCGACGGCCCAGGGCTCGCCAGGGATGTTGAAGAGGATCGAGGTGATGACCCCGCCGAAGAGCGCGCCCCAGTAGATACCGGCGAGGAAGATGATCGCCGTCGTCGCGCCGCCGGCGCCGCTTCCGGCGATGAGGACGCTGACGGGGAGGAGGATCGCGACGCCGCTCGTGCCGCCTAGCCCCGGGAGCACGCCGATGACGAGGCCGAGGAGCACGCCGACGAGGAGCATGAGCAGGTTCGCCGGCTGCAGCGCGACACCGAACCCGCCCGCGAGATCACCGAGGACCTCGACCACCTAGAACCGAACCAGGTCGTAAAAGATGCTCTTCGGGAGAGCGACGCGGAACCCGACCTCGAAGATGAGGTAGATGACGAGCGGGAACAGGATCGCGATCGCGACGATCCAGTACCACGCGTAGCGGCCGAGGACCGCTGCGAAGAAGCCCATGTAGAGCGCAGTCATGAGGTAGAAGCCGAGGTAGGGAATGAGGGCCGCCGCGGCGACCATCGGCACCGCGAGCGTGAGCACCGACTCGATGCTCCGGCGGTCCTTGAAGACGCCGGTGGCGACCTGCGGCGTCGTGAGCGAGCGGAGGACGACGAGCGCGGCGAAGGTGAAGAGGACGGCGGCCGACCAGAACGGATAGAAGCCGCCGGAGAGGCCGCCCGGCGCGCCCCCGGCGACGTCCGGGAGCGCGCCTCTACGCGTGTCGAACATGGCGACGGCGGCGATCAGCATGATGACCGCCGCCGTCGCCGCCTCGTAGCGACGCAAGAGCTACTTAAGCCAGCCGTTCTTCTGCGCGATGTCCGTGTGCAGCTTCGTGAACTCGCCGACGAGCTTCTTGAAGTCATCGCCGGCGACGAACTTGAGGTCGAGGGCGTTCGTGGCGGCGAAGTCCTGCCACTCCTTCGAGTCGTAGACGCCCTTGAACACGTCGATCCAGAACTTCTGCTGCGCGGCCGAGAGGCCGGGCGGACCCATGACCGAGCGCACGATGTAGTAGTCGTCGATCGCCAGCCCCTGCGACTTGCACGTCGCGAGGTCCTTGAACGGCCCGTCTTTCGGGCTCGCTGCCTGGAACGTGCAGAGCGGCCGCAGCTTGCGTGGCGACGCCTGGAAGAGGGCGCGCCCCTCGCTCGGGTTGTTCACGGTCACCTCGACGCCGCCCTGGTGGCCGGCGAGCGCGGTCGCGACCCCGCCGCCGCCGGTCTGCGGGACGTACTTGAAGGGCTTCGTCTTGGCGACCTCCTGGATCCGGAGGAAGAGGACCTCGTCCTCCTGCTTCGAGCCCGTACCCGACGCGACGATCTCCTTCTCCTGGGCGGCCTTGATGAAGTCGCCGGCGTTCTTCCAGGGGCTGTCCTCGTTGACCCAGAGGAAGAAGGGGTCGTTCGCAAGGCTCGCGATCGGCGTGAAGTCATCCGGCTTGTACGGAAGCTTCTGCGTGATGAGCGTCGTCCAGAACGAGTTGAGGGTGATCATGATCGCGTGCATGTCACCCTTCTTCTCGAAGACGTAGTT
>JACDAF010000004.1 GCA_013695575.1 Chloroflexota bacterium
CACGGCGAGCGCAACCCGTTCTTCGGTGGCGTCAACCCCGAGCCGATCCCGCCGAACATCGACGAGTTCCTCGCCCGGATACCGAAGGAGCGCGCCGACGTCGGCCTCGCGGTCGATGGTGATGCCGATCGCGCTGGTCTCGGCGACGAGAAGGGCGGCTTCGTGACGACGCTCACGCTGTACGCGCTGCTCATGTGGTACCTCTGCGAGGTCCGCGGGCTGCGCGACCCCGTCGTGAAGACCGTGAACATGACCTCGATGGTCGACCGACTTGGCGAGCGGTACGGCGTCGACGTGCACGAGGTCCCCGTCGGCTTCAAGTACATCGGCCCGAAGATGCAGGAGACCGGGGCGATGATGGGCGGGGAAGAGTCCGGCGGGTTCGGCTTCGCGATGCACCTGCCCGAGCGCGACGGGATCGTCGCGGACCTGTTCTTCCTGGACTTCATGCTGAAGACGAAGAAGCGCCCGTCGGCGCTCATCGCGGAGCTGATGGACCTCGCCGGCCCCTCGCACTACCTGCGGCGCGACCTGCACCTCGACCGCGCGACGTACGACGCCGCGAAGCCCCGGATCATGGAGCGGCTGCAGGCCGCGCAGCCACGGGAGCTGGGCGGCGTGCCGGTCCAGCGGATCGTGCAGCTCGACACGAAGGACGGCACGAAGTTCTTCCGTGAGGATGGCTCCTGGCTCCTGCTGCGGCTCTCGGGTACCGAGCCGCTCGTGCGCGTGTATGCAGAGACACGCGATCCGGCGCACCTGGGTCCGCTGCTCGACCTTGGCGAGGGGATGGTGCACGTCTGATGGATAGGAGCGTCATCGAGACCGTCGAGGGGATCCGAGCGGCGGATCCAGAGGACATGCTGACGCGGGTGAAGGATCTGCCGAAGCAGGTCCGGGATGCCTGGGCGATCACGCGGAAGGCCTCGCTTCCGCCGCACTACGGTGACGTCCGCAACATCGTCGTCGCCGGCATGGGCGGCTCCGCGATCGGCGGCGATCTCGCCGCCGCGCTCCTCCAGGGCGAGCTGAAGGTGCCAATGGCGGTGCACCGCGACTACGGGCTCCCGGCATACGTCGGCCGCGACACGCTGGTGATCGCGTCGTCGTACTCGGGGAACACAGAGGAGACGCTCACCGCGCTCGACGACGCCAAGAAGCGCGGCGCCAAGGTGCTCTGCATCACGACCGGCGGCAAGGTCGCCGCGTTCGGTCGGGCGAACGGATTCCCTGTGATCACCTTCGCATACGCAGCTCAGCCCCGCGCCGCGCTCGGGTACTCGCTCGGGCTGGTGCTCGGTGTGCTCGGGAGGCTCGGGTTCACCCGCGATCTCTCGAACGACATCGAAGCCGCGCTCGCGGACGTCGGGAAGCTCGAGGAGCGTGCGCACGAGGGCGCGAGGACGAACGAGGCGAAGAAGCTCGCGATCGCGCTGCACGGCAGGATCCCAGTTGCCTACGGCGTCGGTCTCATGGGCGTGATGGCCCGGCGGGTAAAGGGGCAGTTCAACGAGAACGCGAAGAGCTGGGCCGCCTTCGACGTGCTGCCGGAGCTGAACCACAACGCTGTCGTCGGCTTCCCGGGGCCGCCGGTAGCGCGCGAGGCGGTCGTCGTGCTGCTCCTTCGGAGCGAGCACGACAACCCACGCAACCAGCTCCGCTGGGATGTCACGAAAGAGCTGCTCGATCGCGCGGGCGTCCCCCACTACACGCTGCGTTTTCCTGGATCGTCCATGCTCTCCGAGGTGCTGCAGCTGACGTACTTCACCGACCACGTGACCTTCTATTCGGCACTGCTGAACGGCGCCGACCCCTCACCCGTGACCTCCATCGACTTCCTGAAGGACCGGCTCGCGAAAGCTTGACGGCCTTCGCGTTCTGCCCGCGCGATGGCACCCCGCTCGTCCTCACGCCGATCGACGGCCGTGACCGCCCAGCCTGCACGGTGTGCGGCTTCGCCGATTTCATGCACGTACAGATCGGTGCCAACTGCATCGTCGAGCGGAACGGCGCGGTCCTCCTGGTCCGGTTGAACTACGGACCGCGCGACGGCCGGTGGGCGTTGCCCGGCGGGCTCGTCGAGAGCGACGAGACGTCGGAGCACGCCGCCATCCGCGAGACCCGCGAGGAGACCGGCTTCACGGTCGCGCTCGACGGCCTCATGTCGATGTGGATGCGTCCGGGATTCCCGATCCTTGTCGTGAACTACCGCGCGCACATCACGGGCGGCGACCTGCAGGTCGCGTCCGGCGAGGCGTCCGAGGCCGCGTTCTTCCCGAAAGACCGCCTGCCGCCGCTCGAGGAGCTGGCCTGGCCGTCGACGGCGCACGGGCTCGACGCGTGGCGCGCGTACGAGCCGCATGGGCCGTAAGACATCGCAGCGCCACGGCCGCGGGGTTAGAGAAGACCGCGGTACAGAGTGCGCGGTGAAGCCTCGCTACCAGCATCGGTCGCGAAAGGCGCGGACTAGACTCGCGCCGGGCCAATTCGAGGCCACTGAATGACACTGACGGAGGACGCTCATGTACTCGAGCCTCATCTCCATGGTCGAGAAGGCGAAGCGGTACGCGTCGGAGCCCGATCGCGTGAGCCTGCACGCCCTTGAGGTCGATTTCCGCGGCAACAACGACAGCCACAAGGTCCGGCTGCGGGGAGATGAGTGGTCCTGCGAGTGCGAGCACTTCGGCACGCACGGCCTGTGCGCGCACGTGATGACGCTGCAGCGTCTCTTTGCGACGCACCTCACCGAAGCGCAGCGATTCACGCAGGAGCGCATCTCCGCTTAGCGCGCTTCTTGTCGCGTGCGAATCGCGTCGCTCGTCCCTGCCGGCACCGAGATCGTCTGCGCTCTGGGCGCGCGCGATCAGCTCGTCGCGGTAACCCACGACTGCGACCACCCGGAGGACGTCCGGGCGCTGCCCCGCCTGACGCGCACGACGGTCCCGCGGGGCGCCTCCAGCAGCGAGATCGACGGCCTCGTGCGCTCGGCTGGCGAGCGCGGCGAGAGCACGTTCCATCTCGACGGCGACGCGATGCGTGCTGCGCGACCAGACATCATCGTCGGCCAGACGATCTGCCGCGTTTGCGCGATCACGTTCGAGCAGCTCCCGGCGAGCCTGTCTGCCGCACCCGTTGTCGTACCGCTCGTGGCGACCTCGCTCGAAGGCGTGTTCGCGGACATCCGCGGCGTAGGGGCCGCGCTCGGCCTGGACGGCCGGGCCGAGCGTGTCGTCGCTGGTCTGCGCGCGCGGATCGCCGCCATCGGCCATGCACTGGAGGGCGCGCCGCGGCCCCGCGTCGTGTGCCTCGAGTGGACGGAGCCGCTCTTCCAGGGCGGCCACTGGGTGCCGGAGCAAGTGGATGCGGCAGGCGGCACCGACCTGCTCGGCGTGGCTGGCGAGCGCTCGCGTGAGCTCGCGTGGGACGACGTCGTGGCGGCGGATCCCGACGTGGTCGTCGTGATGCCCTGCGGGTTCGGAGCAAAGCGTGCCATCGACGAGACGGCGACGCTCGCGGCCCGGCCGGGATGGCAGGACCTCGCGGCCGTTCGCGCCGGCCGCGTGTACGCGGTCGACGGCGCGGCCTACTTCAGCCGGCCGGGGCCGCGCGTCGTGGATGGGATCGAGGTCCTGGCGGGCTTGTTCCACCCTTCGCGGGTCCCCGCACCTCTCGCGGCAGCCGCGACGCGCGTCGCCTGAGCCAGCCGACGCGCTACGCCGTCATGTGGTCGGGCGGCAAGGACAGCGCGCTGGCGCTGGACCGCGCTCGCGACCAGGGCCTCGAGATCGGCTGCCTGCTCAACGTGATCGACGCCGCGACGCAGCGCGTGCGATTCCATGCGACGCGAGCGGAGCTCATCGTGGCGCAGGCCCAGGCGCTCCGCATCCCGCTGCGGCAGCTCGCTGTGGGCTGGCCGCAGTTCGAGGCGTCATTCCGCGCTGCCCTCGCCGAGCTCGCGGACGAGGGCTATGCGGGCGTGATCCTCGGGGACATCCACCTGGCCGACGTGCGGGCGTGGTACGAGGAGCGCGTGCGCGCGGCGGCGCTCCAGCACGTAGAGCCACTGTGGGGTGAGGCGCCGCTCGCGCTCGTGCGTGAGTTCGTGTCGCGCGGCGGCCGCGCGGTCGTGACGTGCTGCGAGCTCGCGAAGCTTGACGAGCGGTGGCTCGGACGGATCATCGACGAGCGGTTCGTGGACGAGATCGCGGCTCTGCCGATCGATGCCTGCGGCGAGAACGGCGAGTACCACTCGTTCGCGTTCGCAGGACCGTCCTTCGCCGCACCGGTCGGCTGGGTCGCAGGGCTCCGGCATCTCGAGTCGGGCTTCCTGCAGCTCGAGCTGCTCTCGCCGCGCGACGCGGTCTTCGCGACCGCTCGCGAGGTGGTCGCCGCGGAGGCCGCCCTCGCAGCTGCGGTCCGCGAGCGCAGGCCCGGCGCGTGGGGCAAGCTCGCAGGGCTGGCGGTCATCGCGCACCGCGACAAGCTCGGCCGAAAGCTCGAGGAGCCGGAGCGGCGTGCCGTGTGGGATGCGTTGTGGCGCGAAGCGCACGGCATCGCGGACCAGCGCTACCATCGACCCACAACTTCATAGGGCAGGTCTCAGCGAAGCCGGTGCGAATCCGGCACGGTCCCGCCACCGTGATAGCGCATACGGAGCGCTTGAGTCGGGTCGCCTGATGCCTGTCCCGGTGAGTCCACCTTCGCGTGAAAGGGGATACCGGAGATGCTGCTGCGATCCCTCGCGCTCCTTGCGCTCCTCGCCGTCCTCACCGGGGCGTGCGCCCCGGCCCCCGCCTCACGGTCCTCACCGGCCGGCTCCGCATCACCCGCCGCGCTCTCCTCGTCACCCTCGTTCCCCGCGACCGTCACGGATTTCCAGGGCAAGGCCGTCACGATCCCGGCGAGGCCTGTCCGGATCGTCTCCATCGGCGCCTCGAACACCGAGTACCTCTTCGCACTCGACGCGGGCGACCGCGTTGTCGGGGTCGATGACTTCTCCGACGAGCCCGCCGCAGCGAAGTCCAAGGAGAAGGTCGGTGGAGTGAAGCCGAACATCGAGAAGATCGTGGCGCTCCGGCCTGATCTGGTCGTGAGCCTGAAGATCAGCGACGGGTCGCTCGAGCGCATCGCCGCACAGAACATCACGGTCCTTGTCGTCGACCCGAGGAGCCTCGCCGACGCGACGCGGACCGCGGAGGTCCTTGGAACGGCGGTCGGCGGGGATGGCAAGGGGCTGGCGCGCCGGATCCAGGACGGCATTGACGCCGTACGGACGAAGGCGGCTTCCGTGACGAAGAAGCGCGTCTTCCACGAGGTGGATGCGAGCGACCCGACGAAGCTCTTCAGCGCCGGGCCGGGGTCGTTCGTTCACGACCTCATCGAGCTCGCGGGGGGCATCAACATCGCCGCGGCCACGGGTTCGCCGTTCCCGCAGCTCTCACCGGAGGAGATCATCCGGCAGGACCCCGAGGTCATCGTCCTCGGAGACGCCGGGTACGGCACGACCGTGGAGCAGGTGCAGTCGCGCCCGGGATGGTCGTCGATCACGGCCGTGCGCACGAAGCGCATCGTGCCGGCCGATCCGTCCCTGATGCACCGGCCCGGACCACGGCTCCCGGAGGCCGCCGACACGTACTTCCGCATCATTCGGGAGACGCCCTGATCGTCGTCGCCCCGTCAGCGGGGCGCGCGGGCGCGACCCGGCCTCCGGTCGCGGCCGTCCTTGGCGCGCTCGGCGTCGCGCTTGTCGCGGCCGTCGCGGTCGCCGTCACTCTCGGTGCCGTCGCGATCCCGCTCGATCGCGTGCTCGCGACGCTGGCCGGACGGGGCGAGCCGACGGAGAGCGCGATAGTCCTCTCGCTGCGCCTGCCTCGCGTCCTGGGCGCGGCGCTCGTCGGAGCGGCGCTCGCGGTGGCGGGGACGCTCCTGCAGGGGCTGCTCCGCAACCCGCTCGCCGATCCATACGTCCTCGGCACCTCCGCCGGGGCGAGCGTGGCCGGCACGGTCGGCCTGCTCGTCGCGGGGCCTCTCGGGTACCTCGTGGTCCCCGCATTCGCCTTCGCCGGCGCGCTCGGCTCGACCGCGTTCGTGTGGCGCGTCGCGCGCGTGGGCGCCCACGTGCCGATCGTGTCGCTCCTGCTCGCGGGGGTCGTGCTGTCGGCGGTCGCCGGGTCGGTCGTCGCGCTGCTGCTCGTCATGAGCGACCGGCTACAGCTGCGGCTCGCCGCGGTCCTCGGCTGGCTCATGGGCGGCGTCTCGGTCGTCTCCTGGGAGCAGCTTGGTGTCGCGGCCGCCCTCGTGGCGGTCTCGGTCACCCTCGGGCTCGCGACGGCGTCGCGCCTCGACGCGCTCGCGCTCGGCGAAGATGCTGCCGCGAGCCTCGGAGTCGACGTCGAGCGTCTGAAGCGCGTCATCCTGGTGGCCTCGGCCCTGCTCACGGCCACGGCGGTGTCGCTCGCCGGGCTCGTCGGTTTCGTCGGCCTCGTCGTGCCACACGCGGCGCGTCTCGTGGTCGGGCCCAGGCACGCGCGTCTCCTGCCCGCGTGCGCGCTCGGCGGCGCGACGTTCGTCGTGCTGGCGGACCTGCTCGCGCGAGTAGCCCTCGCGCCCGCCGAGCTGCCCGTCGGCGTCATCAGCGGCCTCGTCGGCGGGCCATTCTTCTTCGCGCTGCTCTGGCGGCAGCGCGATTCGTACCGTCTGTGACGACCCCGGTCATTCCAGGCGTCGCTCGTCCTCATCCGGAAGCTTCGGCTTCCGGCCTCGGCCTCGCTCGCCTGTGACCGTTCTCGCGGCGACGTCGCTCGTTGCGGGGTACGGCGCAGCCGACGTCCTCGGCGGCATCGACCTCGAATGCCGGGGCGGCGAGCGCGTGGCGCTCGTCGGGCCGAACGCAGCGGGGAAGACGACGCTCGTGCGCTGCCTCGCGGGACTGCTGCGCCCGCGCCACGGCGACGTCCTGCTGGATGGAGCCTCCGTTGGGATGCTCGACGCCCGCGCCCGAGCGCGGCGCATCGCCGTCGTCCCGCAGACCTTCGTCACGCCGTTCGCGTTCACGGTGCGCGAGATCGTCGGCCTTGGCCGCACGGCGTACATCGGGCCGTTCGGCGGGCTCTCGTCGGACGATCGCCGGGCGATCGACAAGGCACTCGCAGAAGCGGGGTGCACCGCGGTGGCGGAGCGGCCGTTCGCCGAGCTCTCCGGCGGCGAGCGTCAGCGCGCCGTGCTCGCGATGGCGCTCGCGCAGGAGGCCGACGTTCTCCTGCTCGACGAGCCCACGGTGCACCTCGATCCCGTGCACCAACGCGAGACGCTGGCACGCCTTGGCCGGATCGCGCGCGACCGGGGCCGGGTCTGCATCGCCGTCCTGCACGACCTGAACCTCGCGTCCGCGCTGTGCGATCGGGTGGTCGTCGTGGACCGAGGCAGGATCGTCGCGGACGGGACGCCCGCGGCGGTGCTCACTCAGCACACCATCGATCGCGTCTTTGGTCCCGGTCTTCGCGTGCTCGCCGGCCGCACGCCACCGGCCATCGTGCCGCTCGCCTAGTCCCGGCTCGCTCGCTTCTCGAGGGAGAGCGCCTGTCCTCACATCCCCTAGCATCACGAGCGAGGGTGGGTGGGGTGCTTCACCGATGAGGAAGGCGTCGACGGTCGCGCTGGCGGCCGCGCTGCTCCTGTGCGCGCTCCCTCCGGTCCCCACGTCGCGAGCGGCGACCTGCACGAGCACGGTGGGTCCCAGCATCGCGCCGCCACCGGCGACCGCGCTCGTGAGCGGTCTTCCGGGCTATCGCGCGCAGTTCTATGGACAGAGCGGGTACCCGACGCTCTGCCCGGGGGCGCTCTCCACCGCGACGATCGCGTTCCACAACTCCGGCTCGCTCGGCTGGTACCTCGGGAGTGCGCCCGCCTACCTCGGCACGTGGGGACCTGAGCCCGGACAGGACCGGCCGAGCATCCTCGGTGGCGACGGGACGCAGGGCTCGCCGGCGACCGGCTGGCCGGGCGCGAACCGCCTCGCGGCGCAGCCCGCCGAGTACATCGGACCGGGTCAGGTGGCGTGGTTCCAGTTCACCGTGATCGCTCCCACGACGCCGGGCGTCTACCGGCTCGGCATCCGGCCGCTCGTCGAAAGCAAGCAGTGGCTCGATGACTACGGCGTCTTCTGGTATGTCACGGTCAAGCAGGATGACGAGGCGGTGCCGCAGCTGGCGGCGGGCCCGCGCACCTACTACCCGACGCTCGTGAACGGCGTCCGGCGGATCCGCGTGCCGTCGCCGATGTACCACTACATCGACTGGCTTCCCCCATACGCCGACCGCTTCCGCGTCGATCTCACCGTGAGCCCGACCGACTTCGAGGAGCACGTGAAGTACCTCAGGGCGAACGGCTACACGGCCGTGACCGCGTCGGAGATCTGGTGGACGCTCGACCAGGGCGGGCCCTTACCCCAGCGGCCGGTGAGCCTCACCTTCGACGACGGGACCGTCGGGCAGTACCACTACGCGTACAAGATCCTGAAGAAATACGGGATGATCGGGACGTTCTACGTGACGACCAACCTCGTCGGGCGCGACGGCTACATCACCCGCGCCATGCTGAAGGAGATGGTCGATGGCGGCATGGATATCCAGTCGCACGCGGTCGATCACGTGAGCATGCTGACCGCGGACCAGACGTACCAGATGTGCACGTCGCGCCGGATCCTCTCGGAGTGGACCGGCAAGGACGTCCGCCACTTCGCGTACCCGGCCGGCGACTACAACGCGGCCGCGTTCGCGTCCCTCTCGCGCTGCGGATACCTCTCCGCCTTCTGGAAGGCAGGCGGCTCGCTGCAATCGTCCGACCGCATGTTCCTGCTCTACCGCGAGCGTGTGCGCGGCCAGCAGGGCCTTGCCGCATTGCTCGGGGTGCTGAGCCGGTAGCGCTTTAGTCGGCCGCGACGACCTCCACCGGCCCG
The DNA here is from genome assembly GCA_013695575.1 of Chloroflexota bacterium. Classification (GTDB taxonomy): domain Bacteria; phylum Chloroflexota; class Limnocylindria; order P2-11E; family P2-11E; genus JACDAF01. The sequence continues at coordinate 8,957 of JACDAF010000004.1, forward strand.
GTCCAACCCCAGTCCCATGTCGCAAGCTCGTCGAGCAGCCGCGGGCTCGTGAGGTCCAGGTGGATCGGGGTCACGCTGATCTTTCCCTCACGCACAGCGTGCACGTCGGTCCCCGGCTCCGACTCCTCGCTCACCGCCGGTCCACCGACCCAGTAATACGGGTTCCCGTACGGATCGAGGCGTTCGGTCATCTGGTCCCGGTACTGGCGCTTCCCGAGCCGCGTCACCTCGACGCCCCGGATGCGATCCTTCGGCAGGGCGGGCACGTTGACGTTGAGGAGCGCGTCCGGCTCGAACCCCCGTCCGATGATGTTCCCCGCGAGCAGCGCGGCGAACTCGGCGGCCGGCCCGTAGTCGGCGTCGCCGCCCCGGTACGCGAGCGAGATCGCGATCGACGGAAGATCCGCGAGCAGGCCTTCCATGGCCGCGGCGACGGTCCCCGAGTAGGTGATGTCGTCGCCGAGGTTCGCGCCGCGGTTGATGCCGCTCACGACGAGCGCCGGCTTCTCCTTCAGGAAGCCCAGGACCGCGAGGCGGACGCAGTCGGTGGGCGAGCCATCGGTCGCGTAGGCGGCGTGTCCGGTGCGGAGGCGGGTCGCGTTCACACGGAGCGGACGGTAGAGCGTGATGCTGTGCGAGGCGCCACTCCAATTGCGATCCGGGATGATCGCCTGCACGTCACCGACCTGGGCGAGCGCATCGATGAGCGGGCCGAGCGCGTCCGCATCGATGCCGTCGTCGTTGGTGACGAGGATGACCGGCCGGCTCATCGTT
>JACDAF010000038.1 GCA_013695575.1 Chloroflexota bacterium
CCGGGGCGCGTCATCATCACGACCTTCGCCTCGAACATCTCGCGAGTGAAGCAGATCGTCGAGATCGCGCACGCGTGGGGCCGGAAGACGGCGATCATCGGGCGCTCCATGGAGAACTATTCGCGCACCGCTCGCGAGCTCGGGCACTTCGATCTGCCGGACGGCGCCCTCATGCACCCGGGAGACATCGGCAAGCTGCCCGATCACGAGCTGTGCATCATCACGACGGGCAGCCAGGGCGAGCCTACGAGCGCGCTCTCGCGCATGGCCCTGGGGGACCACCGCCACGTCGCGGTGAAGGACGGCGACACGGTGGTCATGTCGGCGACGCCGATCCCCGGCAACGAGGAGCTGGTGAGCCGTACGGTCGACAACCTGTTCAAGCTCGGCGCCGAGGTCATCTACGAGCCCGCCAGGCGTCCGCATGTGTCCGGGCACGCGAGCCAGGAGGAGCTGAAGCTGCTCCTGGGCATCCTGCGCCCGAAGCACTTCGTCCCCATCCATGGCGAGTACCGGATGCTCGTGCGGCACGCCCGGATGGCGATGGATCTCGGCGTGGCGCCGGAGAACACGTTCGTGATGACGAACGGCGACGTGCTCGAGTTCGGCGGCAAGGGTGCGGCGCTGAAGGAGCGCGTGCAGGTCGGCCAGGTCTACGTGGACGGGCTCGGGGTGGGAGACGTCAGCCAGGCGGTCATGCGCGACCGCTGGTCCATCGGGAGCGACGGGTTCTTCCTGGTGGTCGTCACGATCGACCGGCAGACGGGGCAGGTCATCGCCGGTCCCGACATCGTGACGAAGGGCTTTGTCCCCGAGCACGACGCGTCCGGGCTCATCGACGAGGCGAAAGCGCGCATCCTCTCCGCCCTCGGGGAGACGCAGACCGGTGATCATCTCGTGGAGGCGGCGACCCTCCGGGACGAGATCCACGGGAGCCTCTCGGCGTTCCTCTACGAACGGACGAAGCGGAGACCGATGGTCCTCCCGGTCGTCATGCAGGTCTGAGCGTGGCTCGGAAGGCCGCCGCGCGGAGCCAGCCCGCGAAGCGCGTGAAGCAGCCGTCTTCGGGCGTCCGCCCGGAGATCGGCGCGATCGCGCTTCTGGCGTTCGCGGTCCTGACGATCGTGGCGGTCCTCACGGATGGCGGGCCGGTGCTGCGCTGGTGGCGCGACGTCCTCGTCGGGCTCTTCGGCTGGGGCATCGTCGCGGTCCCGCTGGCGCTTGCGTATGGCGCGGCCGCTGTCTGGCATGCCCCGCTGCGCGGACGCCTCGTGTCACCGGGGCTCGGCATCGTGATCGTCTTTCTCGCGCTGCTTGGACTTGCGCACGTCGGGGCTGGCCGCGGAGGCACCATCGGCACGCTCCTCGGCGGCGGCCTCGCCGGCGCCATCGGACCGCTCGGCGCGACGATCGCGCTGCTCGCGGTGCTCATCGCCGGAGTGGTGGCCGGGGCGAACCGCACGCTCGCCGATCTCGCGCGGCCCGCGCTCGAGCGGCGGCCCTCTCTGCCGACCCTCCCGCAGCTCCCGCGGCGGGACGACCGCGCCACGCCGACGGCAGCGCCGACGACGCAACACGAGTCCGAGGCGGAGCCCGCCGCATTCGTGGAGCAGATGCGCATCAACATCCCGATCGAGCGGCCGAAGAAGACTGTCGTTCCAGCGCGCCCGCTGACGCCGGAGGAAGCGGCGGCCGCGGAGCCGGTCACGAGCCCGATCGCGGGCCTGCCCTCGGCCGTCGTCGCCGCTGAGGGAGTGCTCCACGCCGTTGCCGACAAGGAGTGGGAGCTCCCTTCCGTCGAGACGCTGGTCGAGGGCGACGCCGGGCACGCCGGTGGCGCGGCAGAGATCCAGCGCCGGGCGGCCGTCATCGAGGAGACCCTCGCGCACTTCAACATCGCCGCCAGGGTCGTCGAGGTCACACCCGGCCCGGTCGTCACGCGCTATGAGCTCAAGCCGGCGCCGGGCGTCAAGCTCTCGCGCATCGAGTCCCTGAATGACGACCTGGCCCTCGCGCTCGCCGCCCGCACGCTTCGCATCGAGGCGCCGATCCCGGGAAAGAGCGTCGTCGGGATCGAGGTCCCGAACATGGCCGTGGGCCTCGTGTCGCTGCGCGACGTCGCCGAGAGCGCGGCATTCCGCGACGCCGGCGCGCGCCTCAACCTGGCGATCGGCAGCGATGTCGCCGGGACACCGGTGGTATTCGATCTGGCGGCGATGCCGCATCTGCTCGTCGCCGGCCAGACGGGCTCCGGCAAGAGCGTGCTGATGACCGCGATCCTCGCGAGCATTCTCCTGTCGAAGTCACCCGATGAGGTCCGGTTGCTCATCGGCGACCTGAAGCGCGTGGACTTCGCCGGCTTCCGCGACATCCCGCATCTCGTCGTGGACGTGATGACCGAGCCGGACAAGATCCTCAACGCGCTCTACTGGGTCACCGGCGAGATGGATCGACGTTACCGGCTGCTGGCGCGGATGAGCGCGCGCAATATCGCGCAGTACAACGAGACGAGGACCGGGGCGGATCGGATCCCCTACGTCGTGTTTGTGATCGATGAGCTCGCCGACCTCATGCTGCAGGCGCCGATCCAGGTCGAGAAGCAGATCACCCGTGTCGCCCAGCTCGCGCGCGCGACCGGGATCCACCTCGTCCTCGGCACCCAACGCCCGTCCGTCGACGTGATCACGGGCCTCATCAAGGCGAATGTGCCGGCTCGCATCGCGTTCGCGACGGCGTCCGCCGTCGACTCGCGCACGATCCTGGACATGGTCGGGGCGGAGAAGCTCTTGGGCCGCGGCGACATGCTCGCGTTGCGGCCCGACCTTGCGAGCCCGATCCGCGCCCAGGGCGTCTTCGTCTCCGACACGGAGATCGCGGAGCTCACGCTGCACTGGACACGCCAGTCCGGCCGCAACTACGACCGGCACGCGACCGTCGTGGAGGGTGAGGACAAGCTCACGCGTTTCCGTGAGGGCGATGGCGACGACATGGAGGATGACCGCTACGAGGAGGCCGTCGAGATCATCCAGCGTGCCGGCCACGCATCGGTGTCGATGCTCCAGCGGAAGATGACGGTCGGGTTCGCCCGGGCCGGGCGCCTCATCGACATCATGGAGCGCAACGGGGTGATCGGGCCATCGGTCGGTCCCGGAAAGATGCGGGAGGTCTATGGGGCCGCGCCGCCGCCGCGTCGCGGCGCCGATGAGACCGAGGGGTGACGCGTGCCTGAGACGACA
>JACDAF010000085.1 GCA_013695575.1 Chloroflexota bacterium
TCCCGATTCCCTCGTCGTCTACGTTCACATCCACACTCACCGGGCTCCGCGCATCGAGGACCGCGTAAGTGCGGAAGCACTTGCCGTCATTGGCATTATCACCGGACCGAGCCGGGCCGGACCGGACCGGACGAGCCTCCGCCTCTCGCGACGCCCCGTGTGCGGAACTCCATTTGGACCGCCGGGTCTCGACGTTGGCTGCCCCTCGGGCTCGTCAACAAAGGGCGTCGTTTCCGCGCCGGGCTCACCCACAACGTGGCACACCCAGTACACCCATGCGCCGGCGGTGTGGCCCACGGTCGCCCAGATCGGCCACAGGTCGGCCGACGGGCGAATGGCGAGCTGAGCATCGGTCATGGCCAGGCGAAGGGACCGTGTGTGGGTATGTGCCCCGGCATCGGCGGACCCGGACGGTACAGGTCGCGGCATATCAGGGTGCCCAGGATGGCCCGCCGCTATTGCTGCAGCGATTCCGCGACGCGCTCGGCTGCGGCGGGATCGTCGGTCCGTACCGTGGCCGTCTCTTCCACTGGACCACGAAGCGCATCGATTCCGTCGAGGCGACGTGCCTGGCCCTCTGGGCGGATCTCAGCCCGGAACGGCGCGAGCAATTCGCAAGGGCATTCGGTGGAAGCGAACGGTGGGAGCAGTTCGGTCGAGGCCTTGCTGCGCACTTTTCGCGAGGTAACTCGCGCATGCGCGAGCTCGCCTGGGCGGCCGGTCTTTTCGACGCGGAGGGCTCGATCAGCAGATCGCGTTACCCCCGGCTCGAGCTCGCGCAGGCGTCGCAGATGGGTCAGCCTCACAGATCGGCGATGTGGCACTCCGCGGCGCAGACGCACCGTTAGTGGCGCTCCTGCGTTGAGCTAGTCCCCGAGCGGGCGCAGCACCAGCCCGGCGGGGACCTTCGGGTAGAAGTAGGTCGTCTTCTCGGGCAGCCGTTGCCAGGCATCCGCGACGCGCTGGAGGTCGCGCGCGCTCACCGGGGCCACCAGGATCGCGTCGGTGTCTCCACCGCTCGCGGCCTCGATCGCCCGGTCCGTGTCGTGCTCGTAGCTCACCTTCGCGCCGGCCTGACGAGCCGGGTCGAGGACGAGCTCCGCATGCGCGACAGGGAGACCGCGCCACACCTCCGGCAGCTCCTCCACCGCCTCCGCCCGCACGCGAAGCGCGTGGTGCTTTCCCGCGCGGACGAGGACGACGCTGTTCCGCACGAGGTCGGTGCCCGTGCTCTCGATCGGACTGACCTCGAACGCGCGCGCGATCGCCGCGTCGATCACGGCGCGCCCGCCGCGAAGCAGCCGGTGGGTCGGCAGGATCCGGAGCCCCGGATCGTCCAGCGCGCAGAGGTAGGTGAGGATGTAGTTCGGCGTGTCCAGGTCGAGCTCGATGCGCTTCGCGTCTTGCTCCTCTCTGAGGTACGTGAGCGCGGTCTCGTAGCGGTGATGCCCGTCAGCGATGTACACGCGCTCGTCGCGGAGCATCCCACTCAGCTTGCGCACGGCGCCCGGGTCATCCAGCGCCCACACGAGGTGCCGTTCGGCACCAAGGCGGGCGTCGGCCACCAGGCGCGCCGGTCCGTGCGCCATCCAGCGCTCGAGCGACGTGGCGAGCTCGCCGCCACGGTCGGCGACCATGCCGAACACCGGGCTCGTGTTGGTGCGCGTGGCGCGAAGGAGCTCGAGGCGGTCCGCCTTCGCCGTCGGGAACGTGCGCTCATGCGGGCGGACGATGCCGCGGCCTTCCTGGTAGAGCCGCAGTGCCACGAACACCCCGCGGCGACGCACGCGCTTGCCGTCGAGCTCGAAATAGTGATCTGACAGGTAGAACGAGCGTGTCGGGTCGTGGCGCAGCACGCCTCGCGCGGTCCAATCGGCGAGCGCGCGCTTCGCGCGGGCGTAGCGGTCCCCTTCGCTATCCGCGGGCTCGTCCTTGCCCCATTCGACACGGACGAGGTTGTGCTGGCTCCGTCGGTACAGCTCCTCGCGCAGGTCGTCCGAGATCACGTCGTACGGCGGGCAGATCACGCCCGCCAGTGGACCGGACTTCGCTTCGTCATAGCGAAGTCCATGGAACGGGGTCACCTCTGCCACGACCGCATTGTCTGCGATAGCCTCGCGCCAGTGCCCAGACCGCTCCTCATCACGGTCATCGGCAAGAGCGCGCGCGACCCTCGCGATCCGGTGCCGCCGCACGTGGTCGCAGCGGCGGAAGATGTCGGCCGGCTCATCGCGGCGGCCGGCGCGGTCGTCGTGAGCGGCGGCCTCTCTGGCGTCATGGAGGCGGTGAGCCGCGGCGCGAAGAACGCGGGTGGGCTCGTCGTCGGCATCCTGCCCGGCTTCGACAAGCGCGACGCGAACGACTACGTGGATATCGCGATCACCACAGGCATGGGGTGGATGCGCAACACGCTCAACGTTCGCGCGGGAGACGCGGTGATCATGATCAGCGGCGGCGTCGGGACGCTGAACGAGCTGACCGCGGCGTATGAGGACAAGCCGACCGTTGTGCTCGAGGGCACGGGCGGCTGGTCCGACCGCATCCGCGACATCGCCTATGGCGGTGTGCATCTCGACGAAGCCGGGCACGCGACGCTGCACTTCGCGCGCTCGCCCGAGGAAGCGGTGAGGCTCGCGCTCAGGCTCGCCCGCGGCGATGTGCCGAGCGACTCGCCGGATCGGCCGTCTGACTAGGGAACGCTCTCGGCGCGCCAGCCGATCCGCGCCTCGACCCACGCTGCGGCGACGATGACCCGCCGGTCGTCGCCCGGCGCGCCCACGAGCTGCAGCCCGAGTGGCAGTCCGTGCGGCCCGCGCCCGGTGGGGATCGTCACCGCGGGCGCGCCGAGCAGGGTCCACCGCGAGCAGAAGCGTGGGCTGCCCGTCGTCTCGCGCGACGGCGCCTCACCCACCGCGGGCGGCGTGAGGATCGCGTCGTAGGGCGCCACCCAGCGTGTGTACTCGGCGATGAGCCGGTCGCGCTGGGCGAGTGCCGCCCGGTAATCCCTCTCGGGTACGGCCGCGCCGCGGGCGAACAGCTCGAGGGCGACGGCACTCACCTGCGCCTCGTGGCCGGCGATGGCAAGCGCGACCGTTCGCGCGGACTCGTAGGCCATGATCGTCTGCAGGATCGCCGGCCCGTCGTCGAGGCCATCTGGCGGATCCGGCCATTCCACGGGACCGCCGAGCGTGGCGATGCGGTCCACATCGGCCTGGAACCGCGCGCGCATCGCGTGCTCCGCATCCTCCCACTCGGACGTACGGAGCGCCGCGAATCGCGGGACGGCGTCAGACGGCGCCCACCAGTCCGTGAGCGGCTCCGCGCACATCGCGGCCAGCAGCCACGCGCACCCTTCGACCGTACGCGCGAGCGCGCCCGGGTGGTCGAGCGTCGGCGCGAACGGGAACACGCCGTCCACAGGTACGCGATCATGCGAGGGCTTCAGGCCGGTGATCCCGCAGTACGCGGCGGGACGGATGATCGAGCCGTTGGTCTGCGTTCCGACGGCCGCGGGGACGATGCCGGCAGCCACCGCCGCGGCGGAGCCCATCGATGAGCCTCCGGGCGTCCGCGACGCGTCGTGCGGGTTCGTGGTCGGTCCTGGGTGGTAGTACGCGAGCTCGGCGGTGATCGTCTTGCCGAGCACGATCGCGCCCGCGTGCTGCAGGTTCGCGACGAGCGCCGCATCACGCTCCGCTACCCGTCCCGCGAACACCGCGCTGCCGCGCTCGGCGGGCAGGCCGGCCACGTCGACGATGTCCTTCACGCCGATCGGAACGCCGTGCAGCGGACCGATCTGCCCGCGAGCTGCTGAGCTCCGGTCGGCGTCGTCCGCGAGACGGAGCGCGCGATCCGCATCGAGCCAAGCGAACGCGTGCAGCGTCGGCTGGGTCTCCTCGTAACGTCGAAGCGCGGCCTCGACGAGCGCTCGGCTCGTGGTGAGTCCACGCGCTAGCGCGCGGGCGGCCGCGGGAAGATCGGTCAGGAACATTCGGCTCGCATGGTGTACCGCCGTACCCAGCCCTTCGGGAGATCGCGGCGCGGCCGCGCCACCACCCTGTATCCCGCTCGTCGGAACTGCGCGACGCTGCCGAAGAACGCGGTGCTGTCGTCGACGCGTGCCCCGGAAGCGCGCGGATAGCCTTCGATCGCCGGCGCGCCGTGCTTGCCGGCGTACTCGACCGCCGCCTGCAGCAGTGCGACTGTGATCCCCCGTCCGCGGTACTGCTTGTGGACGAAGAAGCACGGCACGACCCAGACCGGGACATCGTCGACGCGCGGCGACGTGCGAGAGCGATCGATCCGGTGCATCTCGGTCCGCGGGCCTAGCGAGAGGAAGCCGACGGGCTGCGAGTCGAGGTAGGCCAGCAGGCCCGGCGCGCGCCGGCGCGCCGCAAGCTTTCGCAGGAGCTCCCGGTTCGTTGCGGCCGTCGACGGCGGCGGGCGCCGCCCGCCCCGAGTGGCCCTCGGGGCGAGCTTGGCCTGGAGCACGCGGCGCTCCCTGGTGTCGTAACGCGGCCAGATGTCCCAGCACCACCGCATGATCGAGTCGGTCAAGAAGAGCTGCTCCACGTCCCGGAAGCGCGAGGCCGTGATCGGCCGTACGAGGATCTCGCCGGGCATGCTCACAAGGCTACGCTTGCCGGGCGTGTACGCTCCGCCCGTCCGCTACGCCGGCGGAGGAAGGAAGCGCCATGATCGATCGGAAGACGCTGCTGGAGCCGCCGTTCATGGCGGATCCGCCCGTGAAGCTCAACATCCCTGCGAAGACGCTCGGTCTCATCCTCGCGATCCTCGGCGGCATCGCGGCGCTGTTCGGCTTGCTCGCCATCCTCGCGCTGCTTGGCCTGAGTGCGGTCGCCGCCGCGTTCGGTGGCATCTTCATCCTCGCCATCATCGGCCTGATCATCAGCGAGATCGGGACGATCGTCGGCGCCTGGGGCGGCTGGCAGATGTTCCAGGGAAAGGTGGAGGGCAAAGTGCTCGCGATCTACGGCCTCCTTATCAATGTCGCGGGCAGCCTCTTCGCGGCGATCGGCGGCACCGGCGGCTTGATCGGCTGGGTCTTCGGCGCCCTGGTCAGCTTCGTCATCTACTACCTCATCGTGATCAGCCGCTTCCCCGACGACCCCGCACCCGTGGACTCGAGCACCGCGGCCGTCTGACAGCGTCAGGCTACGGCGGCTGCTCCACTCGAGAGCCGCCGTATCACTGCGTTCACGTCGCCGTCGTCGCTCGCCGTCGGGCCGCAAGGCGTCCCGACGGTCTCGCTCCCAGGCGGCGAAGCCGCGCTTCGGCGGACGCGCGCCAGGTCGGCGTCCCGAGACCAAGCGCGAACAGCGTCTCGACGAGCGAGAGCGCTCGCTCCACCTGTCCGCGCTTTTCGAGCGCTCTCGCGTACGGGAGGGCGGCGCGGATGCGGGTCTCGAGATCGCCTTCGACGTACGCGCTCTCGTAGCAGCCGAAGGCGGCCTCGTGCTCCTTGGCGCGATCGAACGCGCGTGCGAGCGCGAGCGCGGCCGGCGGGTGATCCGGTGCTCGACCGGCGCGTGCGGCCACGACTGCCGAGGCGACGCGGTCCGTCACGCGGATGAGAGACACGATGTCGCGCCGGTTGTGCTCAAGGACCGGTCCGATGAGTGTCGGGTCCCGCGCGCGGAGGTAGCGAAAGTAGTGATCCGGGATGAACTCACCGGGGATGTCCTCGACGCGCCCGTCGTCGAGGACGGACTCCTCGATCTGGCGCAGGGTCACCGAGCCGAAGCGGCCACGCCACAGGCGGCGGGCGGGGTGCAGCAGATCGAGGTGCGACGCGTCGACCGTGATCTCCGCGCGCAGGGCCATGACGAAGCGGGAGCGGAGCAGCGGAAGGTCGAAGCACTTGCCGTTGTAAGAGGCGCACGCGCGGAACCGACCCAGCTCCCCCTGCAGCATCCGGACGAACGCCCGCTCGGCACCCAGGTCGTTCAAGAGATGCTGCCGGAGGACGAGCTCGCCATCCTCGATGTGCGCGGTCCCGAGCAGGAACACATATGTGCCGGTGCCGCCAGACAGGCCGGTGGTCTCGGTGTCCAGGAAGAGGATGTCCTCCCAGCTGCGCGGGGGGTCGCCGCGAAGGCCGAGGTGCACGAGGACGCCTGGATCGGGCGCGCCGTGACCGACGACCTCGAGACCTAGCGAGCCGATGTCGATCCGGCGTTCACGCGTTTCAAATGCCGCGAGGCTGATATCCGACCGAGAGGGGGCTTCTCGCAGACCGCTCGCCGCCGGCTTTGGGTCACGGGCGACGATCGCGTCGAGCTTCGCGCGGAGTGCGGCGAGGTCGGTGGTCACCCGAGGAGGCCGGCGACCGCGGACCGCACGTCACGGCCGAGCGCGTAGGCGGGGCCGACGCACGCGGGGCAGCCGTCGCCGCACGGGCAGGAGCGGAGATGCTCGCGTGCACGTTGAAGCAGCGGGTCCAGGGAGCGGAAGAGCCGCTCGGAGAATCCGACGCCGCCCGGCGTCATGTCGAAGAGGAAGACCGATGGACGTTCGGTGTGTGGTGAGCGCGCTTCCACGGCGAGCCCGAGGTCGTGCGGGTCACACATGAGGAACAGCGGTGCCAGCCCGTGGAGGAGATTGCCGAGCCCCGCGAGCGCGATCTCGACGCGCTCCTTCGGCCAGCCTCGTACGGTCGCCTCAGGGAGCGCGAGCCAGAAGGACGTTGTCTGAAGCTCCTGCTCCGGCAGGTGAATGCGACCCCAGCCGACGTTCTCGTGCGTGAACATCGTCAGCTTCTTGAAAATGGTAGGCAGCGCGGACACGAGCACCTCACCGTGCGCGCGATCGAAGCGCCCGACAGCGCTGCGCGAAAATTCGTCGAGCACCCGGATCCGTACTGCGAGATCGGCATCCGTGTAGTAATCGACCTTCACCTCGGTCACGTACGCCTTTGCGTTCTCCCAGTCGAGGCGCTCCACCTGGTACTGGCGCGACTCATGAAGGTAGATCGCCTGCTCGTGCACGAGCACCGGCGCAGCGAACCGGTCGACCTCCCCGATCACGCGCTCGCGCGCGTCGTTGCCCTTGTGCGGATTCGGGGCGTCGCGGCCGCTCGTGTCGATGATGACAACGTTGTCGTTGCTCGCCGTGCGGAGGGACATGCCCTGCGCGGGAAACGCCCGATCCGACCAGTGATAGCGCCCCTCCGCCTCATGCAGGATGCCCTGCTCTGCGAGGTACGCGAGGACGCCCGCGGTGTCCTCCGTCCCGAATCGCTCGGCCTTGCCCGAGGCCGTCTCGAATGGCAGCTCGAAGGCGCCGCACTTCAGATGACCGACGAGGATGTGGAGGTTGTCGGGGTTCACCAGCCCGGACTCGGGCGCGCGACCGAGCACGAATTCCGGGTGCTGAATGACGTACTGGTCCGTTGGCGAGGACGTCGCGACAAGGAAGGCGGCCGAGAGCTCCTCGCGCCGGCCGGAGCGGCCCATCTGCTGCCAGGTCGATGCAACGCTGCCCGGGTAGCCGACGAGGACCGCGGCCTGAAGCGCGCCGAGGTCGATGCCGAGCTCCAGCGCGTTCGTCGAGACGACCCCTCGCACCGTGCCGTCGCGCAGTCCCCGTTCGATCGCGCGGCGCTCGGACGGGAGATATCCGCTCCGGTAGCCGCGCACGAGATCCGGTGGCCACTGCGGTGACGGGAACCGCGCGCGTAGGTAGGTCAGGAGCAGCTCCGTCTGCACGCGACTCTTGGTGAACGCGATCGTCTGCACGCCGGAAGCGAGGAGCATCGCCGCGATGTCGCGCCCTACCAGGAGCGCGCTCTTGCGGATGCCGAGCTGCAGGTTCACCACGGGGGGCTGGATGAATGCGAGCACCTTCTCACCGCGCGGCGCGCCGGACTCATCGACGAGCACGACGTCCGCTTCGACGTGACGGCGCGCGAGCTCCTCCGGATTGGCGATCGTGGCCGACGTGCAGATGAAGATGGGATCCGACCCGTAGAAGCGGCAGATGCGGCGGAGGCGGCGCAGCACGTTCGCGACGTTGCTGCCGAACACCCCCCTGTAGGTGTGCAGCTCGTCGAGCACGACGAAGCGCAGGTTCTCGAAGAGCTTGACCCACTTCGTATGGTGCGGAAGGATCCCGGTGTGGAGCATGTCGGGATTCGTGATGACGACGTGGCCGGCCGAACGGATCGCGGCCCGCGCCGCGGGTGGGGTGTCACCGTCGTAGGTGAAGGTCTTGAGCTCGATGTCGATGTCGGCCGAAAGCCGCTGCAGCTCGGCGAGCTGATCCTGGGCGAGCGCCTTCGTCGGGAAGAGGTACAGCGCCCGTGCCGAGCCATCCTTCGCGATCGCGTCGAGGACCGGTAAGTCGTAGCACAGCGTCTTGCCCGATGCGGTCGGTGTGACGACGACGACGTTCTTGCCCGCGCGAGTCCTCTCGAGTGCCGCGGCCTGATGCGTGTACAGCTGCTCGATGCCGCGACGGCGGAGCGCGTGCGCGACGCGGCCGTCGAGCCACTCGGGAAACGGCGCAAAGCGCGCGGGCTTCGCGGGCAGTCGCTCCCAGTGCGTGACGAGCTCCGCGAACGCGGGGTCGTGCTCGAGCGTGTCGAGGATCTGCTCGAGGCTGGTCCGAGCCGGGAATCGAACGGGCGTTCGCATCTCTCCACCCACGATATGAAACGGATGTTCGAGATGTCAAGGGCGGACGCGGCCCTGCTCTTGCACCCAGTGCGCGCGGTGGACGAGCGCGGCGGGACCGTGCGCGCGGGCGCGCGGAAGGACCAAGAGATCGGGGACACCCTGCCCGGGAACGGGGCCCTCCCGTCGGGTCCTGCGGCCCCGCTCCGTGTGCTCGGCGGGCGCTATGAGCTGCTCGAGCGCATCGGGAGCGGCGGGATGGCCGATGTGTATCGGGCGCACTGCAGGCGCCTCGGGCGCGATGTGGCCGTCAAGATGCTGCGTCATTTCGGCGGCGATCCAGCGTTCATCGACCGGTTCCGCCGTGAAGCGAGACACGCCGCCGGCATCCAGCACCCGAACGTGGCCACCGTCTACGACTTCGGTGAGGACGGCGACGATCAGTACATCGTGATGGAGTTCGTGCCTGGCGATAACCTCAAGGACATCATCCGTCGGCGTGGTCCGGTTCCCGAGGATGAGGCGCTTACGATCGCGGCGCGCATCGCCCGCGGCCTCCAGGCGGCGCACTCGCGTGGCGTCGTGCACCGCGATCTCAAGCCGCAGAATATCCTGCTTCCAGCCGACGGCGAGCCGCGCATCGTCGATTTCGGGATCGCGAAGGCGATGGACGCGGGCGCGCTCACCCAGACAGCCGCAGTCCTCGGTACGGCCCACTACTTTTCGCCGGAGCAGGCGCGCGGACTCCCTGCCGACGCGCGGGCCGATGTCTACAGCCTCGGGGTCGTGCTATTCGAGCTCCTCACCGGAGTGGTGCCGTTCGATGGCGACAATCCGGTCGACATCGCGCTGCAGCATGTGAACGCACCGGCCCCCCGCCCGTCGTCCTTCAAGAGGGGCATCCGTTCGTCCACAGATGACGTCGTGCTGCGCGCCCTCGAGAAGGACCCGGACAAGCGCTTTCCGACGGCGGCCGCGATGGCGCAGGCGATAGTTCTCTCCCGCGACGGCCGCGGTCCGGTGCTGGCGCGCCGCGTCGCCCCGCCGCCTCGGTCGGGCCGGCCGGCCCTGCTTCCAGCGCTCGCCGCATTCGTGCTCCTGCTGGTGGCCGGGGCCGCGCTCGCCCGCAGCGAGCTGAACCGCGCTCCCGCTCCCCCTCGATCGTCCATCTCCGGCGCGACCGCGGCTCCCGCGGCGATCTCCTCGCCGACCTCGACTCCGACGGCGGCGCCGACGGCGGCTCCGACGACCGCTCCGCCCACGACCGCTCCGCCCACGACCGCTCCGCCGGCGACAGCACCGCCGCCGATCGCTCCGCCGCGCACGGGCGTACCGGTCGCCGGGGCCGCCCCGCCGAATGCCACGGTGAGCGACTTCTACGCGCGCGTGGTGCGGCAGGACTTCCGTGGCGCCGCCGCGCTCTGGAGCTCCCGCATGCAGGCGAACTACCCGCCCGCGCAGTCAGTCGACGTGCGGTTCGGGGCGACCACCGGCATGACGCTCCTGCGGAACGAGGTGGTCGCTCAGGACCTCGCCGCCGGCCGCGCGACGGTCGCCATCGATCTTCTCGAAACGACGACCTCGGGCGCGCAGCTGTGGTCCGGGACCTGGGAGATGATCCGGGCGGCGGACGGGTCGTGGCTCATGGATCGCCCGAGCCTCTCGGCGCGCTAGCGGCTAGCGCTCCGGTAGGGCTCCGCAGGCGGCGCGTTCGCCGTCTCGCTCCGCATTCCGCTTGATCTGCAGAAGCGCAAGCCGACGTATGAGCGCGCTGCCGGGCCGGACCACCCGCCAGTAGCGTCTGAAGTGGCGTCGCGCCGTGGCGTCGGCGCACAGGACCCGGGTCTCGGTGACGACCCTGCTCCGTCCGAGGCGCGCAGGATCGACCCGGAACGACATCGCGGCCTTCGCGGTACCGCGCTCGGCATGCCGTGCGAAGTCCTCGCGTCCTATCGTCATGCGCGTACCGGAGATCGTCCAAAAGCGCCCGGCGACGCCGAGCACGATCTCGCGACCGGGCTCCTCGGCGAGCACGACGAAACCCGCGCGAACCGCGTCGTCGAGCGTGAGCGTGGCGATCGCATCTCCGCGGACGAGCGCTGGCAGGTTGCGGAACGCGAATAGCGCCCGCGCGATCGGTGACGCCGCAAGGTCCACCTGCCGGACGGCCCGATACGTGCGGTCCACGTCGGCCGCGACCGCGATCTCGTGGTGGTCGGCCTCGTCCCATCGCGGCATCAGGTCATCGAGCAGCACCACCCCTAGAGCACCGGAGACAGAGCCCGTGTGACGCGACCGGCGGGCTCGCGGCCCAGCTGCTGGCACATCCACGCGCCAGCCGCGGCCGCCTTCCGCACGTTCACGCCGGTCTCGATGCCCAGGCCATCGAGCATCCAGACCAGATCCTCGGTCGCGAGATTGCCCGCCGCGCCAGGTGCGAAAGCCGATCCGCCGAGCCCGCCGGCGCTCGTGTCGATCGTCGTCACACCCAGCTCCAGCGCAGCGAGGACGTTCGCGAGTCCCTGCCCATACGTATCGTGGAAGTGCACCGCTAGCGCGCTCGGGGGCACGCCCGCGGCTGCGTACGCGGTGATGAGGCGCTGTACGTGCGCGGCGGTGCCGATGCCGATCGTGTCCCCGAGCGAGAGCTCGTCGCAGCCAAGCTCGAGCAGGGACCGTCCGGTGGCGACGACCGTGCCGACCGGCGTCGGGCCGTCCCACGGATCGGCGAACACCATCGAGAGATAGCCGCGCACCCGCAGGCCGGCCGCCTTCGCCCGGCTGACGACGGGCGTGCACATCACGAGCGCATCGGCGCGCGACCGCTGCAGGTTCCTCCGCGAGTAGCTTTCGCTCGCCGACACGAACACCGCGATCTCGCGGACCCCCGCGGCGAGAGCGCGCTCGAGGCCGCGTTCGTTCGGCACCAGGACCGGGTAGCGGACCTCCGGCTTCCACGGGATGCGCGCGAGGAGCTCGGCCGCGTCGGCGAGCTGTGGCACGGCGGCGGCGCTCACGAACGAGGTCGCCTCGATCACGGTGTGGCCGGCGGCGAGGAGCCGCTCGATGAAGTCCACCTTGGCCCCGGTCGGCACAGTGACCCGCTCCGCCTGGAGCCCGTCCCGCGGCCCGACCTCGACGATCGACACGCGATCGGGTAGACGCTCACGCATCGGGAGATCGCCACGGGACATCGCGCCTATTCTCGCTGCGTGCGCCAGGGGCGTACCACGCTCAAGAGCGTCCTTTCAAGGATTCAATGCGGATTTCGCGGCGCTGCGCCGCCACCCCGTCGCTGAGCGGCTTGTCGTGCGGTAGCTCGATCGCTTATCGGAGGACGTCCGGCTCGAACTCCACCAAACGCTGACCGCGCTCGACCTGCTGACCGGGGCCGCATAGCACGGCCTTCACGATCCCAGCCGAGGGCGCTTCGACGCGCATCTCCATCTTCATCGCTTCGACGACGGCAAGCAGGTCGCCGCGGGAGACATGCTGCCCGTCGCGCGCCGCGACGCTCAGCACGACCCCGGGCATCGGCGCGGTCACGTCGCCCGGCTGCAGCGAGTCCGTGCGCTCGTCCGCTTCGAGCGCGATCTCGTACGTCGCGCCGCGCCACGCGACCCAGATCACGCTCCCATCACGCGCGGCGGCCGCTGCGCTCGTCCCTTCGATCGTCCAGCGACCGTCGCTGTCACCGCGCCCGATCGACAGGCCATCGATCTCGTAGGGGCCGCCGCCGGATGTGCGCACGGCGCGCGCGCCGAGGACCACGACCGCCGCGGGCGGCCCGCCCGTGCGCCAGGTGCCGAGCGCGGACCAGACATCGCGCGGATCCGCGGCGCGGGAGCGCTCGTCCAGCAGCGCCGCCGCGGCGACCGCGACGGCTTCGGGCGGTATGTCGTCGACGCGCGGCGCGAGCGTCGCCAGCTCGCGCTCGATGAGCCCGGTGTCGGCGCGTCCGGCGCGGACGTCCGGATGGGCGACGAGCGCGCGGAGCAGCTGGAGGTTCGTACGGACCCCGAGGATCGTGGTACTGCCGAGCGCGGACGCACATGCGTCGAGCGCCGTTTCGCGATCGGGCCCGCTCGTGATCACCTTCGCGATCAGCGGGTCGTAGTGTCGCGTGACGACCGATCCTTGCTCGACTCCCGTGTCGACGCGCGCGGCCGAGGGGAGGTCGAGATGCACGAGGCGCCCGGCGGACGGCGCGAAACCGGACGAGGGGTCCTCGGCGTAGATGCGCGCCTCGACCGCGTGGCCGCGCGCCGCCGGCACCACGCCCAGTCGCTCGCCGAGGGCGACGCGTAGCTGCTGCTCGACGAGGTCGATCCCGTACACCTCCTCCGTCACCGGGTGCTCCACCTGCAGCCGCGCGTTCACCTCGATGAAGAAGAACGCGCCCGATGTGTCGAGCAGGAACTCCACCGTGCCGGCGTTCACGTAGCCGGCTTCGCGCGCGATCGCGATCGCGGCGGCCTCGAGACGGGCATGCAGCGCTGGATCGACAGCGGGAGAGGGGCACTCCTCGATGACCTTCTGGTGCCGGCGCTGGGCACTGCAGTCGCGCTCGCCGAGCGCGATGACCTGACCGTGCGCGTCGGCGAGCACCTGCACCTCGACGTGACGTGGACGGACGATCGCCCGCTCGAGCAGCACGCGCTCGTCATCGAAGGCCGCGCTCGCCTGCCGTCTCGCCCGGGCCAGCGCATCGCGCAGTCCGGTCTCCTCGGGCACGAGCTGCATCCCGATCCCGCCGCCACCTGCGACCGGCTTCACCATCACCGGATAGCCGATGCGCCGTGCGGCGGCGATGAAGACGTCGTCGCGCTGATCCTCGCCCCGCTCGTCGGCGAGAAGCGTGACGCCGGCACGTGCCGCGATCGCCTTCGCCTTCGCCTTGTCACCGAGCGCGGCGAGCACGGCCGGCGGCGGTCCGACGAAGCCGAGACCGGCCGACGCGAGGGCACGCGCGAGCCGCGGATCCTCGGCGAGGAAGCCGTATCCGGGGTGCACGAGGTCGGCACCGCTTTCGACCGCGGCTGTGACGATCCGCTCGACATCCAGATAGGACTCCCGCGCGGAGGCCGGCCCGATCCGGACCGCTAGGTCGGCCTGCCGCACGAAGGGGAGCCCGGCATCGGCGTCGGAGTACACCGCCACGGTTCGCATGCCAAGTCGCCGCGCCGTGCGGAACACGCGCTGCGCGACCTCGCCGCGATTCGCGACGAGGACCGTATGCGTCTCCGGGGTCACGCCCTCCACCGTGGTGCGCGCTGCTCGACGAACGCGCGCAGGCCCTCCTGGCCCTCCTCGCTCACGCGGATGTCCGCGATCCGCAGCGCCG
This sequence comes from Chloroflexota bacterium, assembly GCA_013695575.1. Lineage (GTDB taxonomy): Bacteria > Chloroflexota > Limnocylindria > P2-11E > P2-11E > JACDAF01. The sequence continues at coordinate 13,978 of JACDAF010000085.1, forward strand.
TGAGCTCGCGCACCTCATCGGCAGGCCGTCCTGACACGTCGCGAACGAGCCGCTTCGCGGCGTTCACGGCCGTGGGGCCGCCGAGCAGGATGGCCTGCACGAAGAGGCCGAGCTTCGCGTCGAGGTCGTGGTGGCCGTCCTCCACGCTCGCCACGAGGCCGACCGCCTCGGCCTTGCGCGCGTCGAAGCGCATCCCGGTCACGAAGGCGGCGCCGGCGAACGCGGGCCCGCACTTGCGCACGACGTAAGGCGAGATCACTGCGGGGACGACGCCAAGACGCACCTCGGAGAAAGCGAACGTCGCGTCACCCGACGCGACCGCGATGTCCGCGATCGCGACAAGACCCGCGCCACCGCCGATCGCCGCTCCCTGCACCCGGACTAGCAGCGGCATCCGCAGCGCGTCCAGCGCACCGAACATCGCGGCGACGGCGCGCGAGTCGGCGAGATTCTCGTCAGGCGTGAGATCGACCGTCGAGCGCAGCCAATCGACGTCGGCTCCGGCGGAGAAGGTGTCGCCTTCGCTTCGAAGGATCACGCACCGCGCGTCCGGCGGCACGTCGGCGACGCGCGCGGTGAGCTCGGCAATGAGGCCTGCGTCGAGCGCGTTCTTGGCGGTGGGACGCCCGAATGTGATGGTCGTGACGCCTCGGGTATCGGTTTCGAGCCGGACGCTCATCGCCCGCGCAGGTATGCGTCGCTGCCTTCGATCCAGTCCTGCCGTGGCGGCGCGAAGATGTCGAGGTCGTAGGTGTCTTCGATCGCCTCGGCGCGATGCGGCACGTTCGACGGGATGACCAGGACCTCGCCGGTCCGAACGTCGAACTCCCGCTCGTCGTCCCCGAGCCACAGGCGAAGATGGCCCTCCACGACGTAGCTCAGCTGCTCGGCCTCGTGCGAGTGGGTCGGGACGAGGCTGCCCTTGGGGAGCCAGAGCTGCGCGATCATGCCGCGCTCGCCGTGGATGAAGCGGCGCTCGATCGCTCCTGTCAACCGCTCGCGCTCGAGGTCGTCCCAGCGACGCAGCGTCACCAGATCACATCCGGAACACGCCGTAGCGCACCGGCTCGATCGGGGCGTGACGCGCCGCCGCGAGCCCGAGCGCCAGGACCTTTCGCGTATCGAGAGGGTCGATGACGCCATCGTCCCACAGCCGCGCGGTCGAGTAGTAGGGGGACCCCTGCGTGTCGTACTGCTCGCGGATGCGTGCCTTGAAGGACTCTCGCTCGGCGTCATCGGCGAAGGTCCCGACGAGCGAGAGGACCGTCGCGGCCTGCTCGCCGCCCATGACGCTGATCCGCGCATTCGGCCACATCCAGAGCTGCCGCGGCGAGTACGCACGCCCGCACATGCCGTAGTTCCCGGCCCCGTACGAGCCGCCGATGATGACCGTGAACTTCGGCACCGTCGCGCAGGCCACCGCCGTCACCATCTTCGCGCCGTCCTTCGCGATGCCGCCGGCCTCGTACTCCTTTCCGACCATGAAACCCGCGATGTTCTGGAGGAACACGAGTGGCACGCCGCGCTGGTCGCATAGCTGGATGAAGTGCGCGACCTTCAGCGCGGACTCGCTGAACAGGATGCCGTTGTTCGCGATGATGCCGACGCTGAACCCCATGATCCGCGCGTAGCCGCACACGATCGTCGTCGCGTACAGCGCCTTGAATTCATGGAACTCCGAGTGGTCGACGAGCCGCGCGATGACCTCGTGCACGTCGTACGGCGTGCGCCCCTCACGGGGAACGATCGCGTACAGCTCGCGCTCGTCGAGCGCAGGCGAGGCGGGCTCGGCGACGTCGGCACCCCAATGGAGCGGGCGCTCGAGCTGCCCGACGATCGACCGGAGGATCCGTAGCGCGTGCGCGTCGTCGAGCGCGTAATGGTCGGCGACGCCGCTCGTACGCGCATGGACCTCGGCTCCGCCTAGCTCCTCGGCGGTCACGTCCTGCCCGGTCGCGGCCTTCACGAGCGGTGGGCCACCGAGGAAGATCGTGCCCTGGCCCTTCACGATGATCGTCTCGTCGCTCATGGCCGGGACGTACGCACCGCCCGCCGTGCACGAGCCGAGGACCGCTGCGAGCTGGGGCACCCCGAGCGCCGAGAGGCGGGCCTGGTTGTAGAAGATTCGCCCGAAGTGATCACGATCCGGGAATACCTCGTCCTGGCGGGGCAGGAACGCGCCGCCCGAGTCGACGAGATAGAGGCACGGGAGGCGGTTCTCGAGCGCGATCTCCTGTGCGCGCAGGTGCTTTTTCACCGTCAGCGGGTAGTACGTTCCGCCCTTTACCGTGGCGTCGTTCGCGACGATCACGCACTCCGTGCCGGAGACGCGGCCGATCCCGGTGATGAGACCCGCGCTGGGCGCATCGTCGTCGTACAGCCCGAGCGCTGCCAGCGGCGACAGCTCAAGGAACGCGGTCCCCGGGTCGAGCAGCCGCTCCACGCGGTCGCGCGGCAGCAGCTTGCCGGCGGACGTGTGCCGCTCACGCGACCGCGGCGGTCCGCCGGCACGCGCCGTCTCAAGCTTGGATCGCAGCTCCGCGACGAGGCCCTCCATCACCTCGCGGTCGGCCCGCGCGCTCTCGGCGCCGCGGTCCAGGGAGCTCGTCAGCCGGGGCACCGATGGATGCTAGTGCCGCGCGTGGACGAGGGCCGGAGCCGCAGCGGCTGCGTCCCTAGGTCGTTGCCTCCAACCGGTCGAAGCTGCGCCCGATGTCCTCGAGGATCTCGGCGTTGACGTGCGTCGACAACGCGTACCGCACGATGTTCCCCTG
>JACDAF010000103.1 GCA_013695575.1 Chloroflexota bacterium
CCGTGGCGAACATGCACACAGTCGCTCTTCCGCTCGAGACGCTGGCGCCGATCCCGGACGTCATCGACCGAGCCCGCAATGGCGACGCAGCCGCGTTCGGCGAGATCTACGACACCCACGTGGACAGCGTGTACCGGTACCTGCTCTATCGCGTGCGTGAGCCCAGCGATGCCGAAGACCTCACGAGCGAGGTCTTCACCCGCGCGTTCGCGAACGTCCACCGGTACCGGTGGCAAGGCAAGTCCTTCCTCGCCTGGCTGTACACCATCGCCCGCAACGCCGTCACCGATCGCCGCCGGCGGGACCGGCCCACCGTGGAGCTGGACAACGCTCATGGCCTCGCCGAAGAGGGACCGACCGCGCACGATCGCGCGGTCCTCGGTGAGGAAGTTGACGCGCTGCGTGGCGCGGTGAAGCACCTGACCGGCGAGCAGCAGGAAGTCCTCGTGCTCCGGTTCGTCGACGACCTCTCGAGCCGTGAGGTCGCCGACATCCTCGGCAAGAACGAGGGTGCGATCCGCGCGCTGCAGTTCCGCGCGCTCGGTCGCCTCCGCAGGATCCTGCACGACCAGCTCACCTAAGAGTCCCCTAAGAGAATGATCTAAGGCGTCGCTTGCCCCTCGTACACTCAGTCGCGTGGGTCGCTTCCGCTCTCTCGGTCTTCTGCTCGTCGTCACGTTCGCCGCGGCTTGCCAGATCCTGCCTTCGGATCTCGCGAAGGAACTGCTGCCGGCACGGGCCACGACCTCGTACCGTGTCGCCGAATCAGCCTTCAACCAGCTCATCGAGCGTCACGTCGACAAGCCCGATTCCAAGCTGTTGGTGACCGGTGCGCTCGACGCCGTCGACGAGCAGCTGAAGAAGGAGGGCGCGACGCCGGCATACGACCGGCCAGCGCTCACCGGAACGGCGCAGGTGGACCTCGCGAGATTCGCCGAGACGATCGATCTCCTCGCCGAGAAGTATCCGAAGCTCGACCCGGAGGTGGAGAAGGCCGGACTCGACCGCCCCAGGTTCCTCGAGCGCGTCGCGACGGACGGCATGGCGAAGTCCCTGAAGGAGTGCCATACCTACTTCCTCACCCCGGACCGCGCGAAGACCTTCAACCGCCCCCCGGAGGAGTACTCGGGGATCGGCGCGCAGATCTCACCGACGCGGCCGAACGAGCAGCTCCCGGAGATCGCCGCGATCTTCCCGAACACGCCGGCGGAGCGATCCGGATTGCGCGCTGGTGACCGCATCAAGAGCGTCGACGGGGGGTCCGTCTCGGGATTCACGGCCGAGGAGGTCGCCACGCGGATCCGCGGGCCCGAAGGCACGACGGTCAACATCATCGTCGTTCGCGCCGGCACGGAGCACGCCTTCTCGATCATCCGGGCAAAGCTCACGCCTCCGCGGGTCATCTCGCGGGATCTGGAGAGCGGCACCATCGGCTACCTGCGCGTGACCGCGTTCAACGGCGACGTAACTCGGCAGACCTCCGATGCCGTGCGGTCCCTCCTCGCGACAGGGGTGCGCGGGTTCGTGCTCGACCTGCGCGACAACCCGGGTGGGGACCTCAGTGCCGCTCAGGACATCGGCAGCATCTTCACGAAGGGAGCGCTCGTGCAGCAGACCGGTCGCGACGGCCAGCAGCGCGACCTGCGCACGAACGATCGCTGGTTCTGGAGCTCGCCAAAGCCGCTCGTTGTCCTCGTGAACGAGCGATCCGCCTCAGGGTCCGAGATCGTAGCGGCGGGCGTTCGTGCGAACGGCTCCGGGATCGTCGTGGGCACGAAGACGGCCGGCTGCGTCGGCATCGGTCAGCCGCGCGAGCTGCCCGACGGCAGCATGCTCCTCATCACCATCGCGAAGATGCAGGACTCCAAGACAGGTGAGGAGCTGAATGGCGAGGGCCGCGGCGTCCGTCCCGATGTCGCGACGGGAACGGACGTGGATCAGCAGCTCACCGATGCCGTCGCCGCGCTCCGGCAGCGACTGTAGAGAGCGCCACCTACCGCTGGAGACCGAGCCCGAGAAGCCCACCAATCAGAACGACGACCCCGAGATACTGATTGGGTGCCAGCCGCTCGCCGAGGAACACGATCGCGAGGAGCGCCGGCAGCACGGGGTATAGACCACTCGCCGTCGCGACGATGGTCGCCTCGCCCGAGGCGAGACCGACCACGAACAGCACGTTGGCAGCGGTGTCGAAGAGCCCGACCGTGGCCACGAGTGCAAGCGTGCCGGCCCTCCGATCGGCCGGCGGACCGCTCCGCAGCGCGATCGCGATGAGCACCATGAACGCGAAGCCCGCGAGGCGACCAACGAGGATGAGCGCCATCTGGTCCTGCGAGCGAACCGCGAGCGCCATGAGCGCGCTCCACGCGCCGAAGCCGAGCATCGCGACGATTCCCGACGGCACGCCCGGGAGCGGCCTCCCGATGAGCGCGACGACATGGCGCAGGTCGGTCGACGCCAGGAGCACGCCGGCGAACGTCACCCCTATCGCGACGGCCTCACCGGCGGTGACGCGCTCGCCGAGGAAGACCACGAGCAGCAGGACCGTCACAGCCGTGTACCCGGCGACGACCGGGCTCACGACCGCGATCGGCCCGAGGGCCAGGCCGCGGTACAGCATGACCAGCGAGGCGGCTCCGAGGGCGGCGAGCCCGATCCCCCACGGGACGACGCCCGGATCGAGCCGGGGCCAACGATCGAGCACGACGAGCGCCGCGATGAACGCGGCGGTCCCGACGAGCTGCATCCCGATAGAGGTCCAGAGGGCGGGGATCCGCCGCGATACGATGCCGCCCGCGTAGTCCGCGATGCCCCAGGCGACCGCCGAGCCGATGCCGGAAACGAGCGGGTTCAGATGACGAGCTGGCGCGGTGCGCGGGTCAGATCGCGCGAGCCGGCCTCGGTGATGAGCAGCATGTCCTCGAGCCGAACGCCTCCGACGGACGGGTCGTAGATCCCCGGCTCGACCGTCACCACGTCGCCGACCTGAAGCGGCTTGCTGCCCGATCGTCCGATGCTCGGGCTCTCGTGGATCTCGAGGCCGACCCCGTGCCCCGTCCCGTGGATGAAGCCCCGGACGACCGGATCGTCGGGCCTCCGCTTCTGGCCGGGACGCAGCGTGTCGTAACCCGCGTCAAAGATGATGTCCTCCACCTGCTCGTGGACCTCGCGCCCGGTGATCCCCGGACGCAGGGCCGCGATGCCGGCATCCTGCGCGCGCCTCACGACGTCATACATGCGCGTGATCTCGGGCGAGGGCGCGCCACGCGCCACCGTACGCGTCATGTCCGCGTAGTACCGGGTCCGCTTGTCCTGCGGGAAGATGTCCATGACGATCGGCTCGCACGCGCGCAACGGACCCGAGCCGATCAGGTGCGGGTCGGCAGCCTGTGTCCCCGGTGCGACGATCGTCGATTCCGCGAGGCAGCCGCGCTCCAGGAGCGCGGCCTCGATCACCGCGCGCAAGCGCTCCGCCGTGAAGACCTCGCCGTCGAGCACGAGCAGCCCGTCAGCACGGATCTGCGCGCGACGAAGCGCGGCCACGCCGAGCTCCCAGGCTTCCTCGGTCGCACGCTGCGTCGCCTCAAGCGCCTCGATCTCGTCCGGGCGCTTCGTACGCCGGCGCTCATCCAGCTCCGTGTCGATCACGAGGGTCAGCCCATGCGCGCGGAGGAGGTCAGCGAGCGCGAGCGGGAAGTAGCGCGGCACCGCGCAGCGCGTGAGCCCCTGCTCGAGCAGCAGCCGCTCGATGATCGTCGCCGTCGCCGCATCACCGAACACGCCCTGATCTGACAGCTCGCGCTGCCCGAGCTCGTCCACGTTCCGCACGCGCGTCGCGCGCGACTCTTTCTCCGCACGACCCTGCTCGAGCGAGTTGGTCAGCAGCACGATCTCGCCGCCGTGCTCGAGCGTGATGAACGCGTCCGGCGCGAGGAACCGAGTCAGGTGATAGATGTCGGGGTACCGGTACGAGTCGCCGTAGAGGAGAAGGGGCCCAGCGGGACCGGACGCAGCGTTCCCCACGGGCTGTCCCACTTCGGCCCAATCTAGCCTTTCCGAGCAGGTCGCCCCTCGGGCACGGCGCCACATTTCGCGCCCCGACGGTGCTTGAGCGACGATGGGTGCGAAAGCGTTGGAACTGCAGAGCCTCTCCACCCGACGCGAGGCGACCGTGCCGGTGGCGTTCGAGCGGCTGTTCGAGCGCGAGTACGCCCGCGTCGTGCGCATCGCGCAGCGCGTGCTCGGCGATGCCAGCCTGGCCGAGGACGTCGCGCAGGAGGCGTTCATGTCCCTGTACAGGTCGCACCCCGCGGACGCGGCGTACGCGGGAGCCTGGCTCCACGCCGCCGCGGCTCACGGCGCCCTCAACGCGCTTCGCGGCCGCAAGCGGCGCACGGCGCGCGAGCTGGCGGACACAGCCGAGCGCGTCGACAGCGCGATCGCGGATCCGGAGCGGGAAGCCGTCCAGGCGGAGGAGCGCCGCCGCGTCCGTGCGGCACTCTCGCGGATCCCGGTGAAGAGCGCGACCGTGCTGGCGCTCAGGTACAGCGGCCTCTCGTATGCCGAGGTCGCCGCGGCCGCGGGCACGAAGACCGACCAGATCGGAACGATCCTCCGCCGGGCGGAGGACGCACTGCGGAAAGAGGTCATGCGAGATGGATGAGACGAAGCTCGAGCGCCTGCTTGCGGAAGACGAGCGGCCGGTGGATACGGCGGCGGGACTGCGCCGGTTCCGGGGATCCATCGCTCTGGGGAACGCCGAGGCATACCGGGCGCCCGCGCGCCGTCGGTGGACGCAGGGCCTCGCGGCCGCCGCGGCGGTCGCGGCGCTGTTCGCGGGGCTGACCATCACCGGCGTCGCGGACTCGTTCTTCACGATCTTCCAGCCGAGACAAGTAGCGCCCGTGTCGATCGGCCGCGCCGATCTGACCGGATTGCCCGATCTTTCGCAGTACGGGACGCTGACGATCGTCACGCACCCCGCGTACCGGCAGGCCGCGACGGTGGATCAGGCGCGGGCCGACACCGGCATCGCACCGCTCAGCCCGGCGGCGCTCCCGGCCGGGGTCCCCGCCGACTCGCGCATCTACGCGGTCTCGCGCGGCGAGGCGACCTTCCGCTTCGACGAGGCGAAGCTCGCGGCAGCGGCCGGTCAGGTCTCGCGGACCCCGCCGCCGATGCCGCCGGCCATCGCAGCGAGCACACTCAACGTGAGCGGCGGGCCGGCGGTCGTGCAGTCCTACGGCGGGTCGTTCGATCCGAAGCTCGATCCCAAGTCGGACCCGAGGGCCATGCCCGCCGGGCTTCCGGCCCTGCTCATCGCGCAGTCGAAGGCACCCGTCGTCCGCTCGGACGGCGCGACCGTCGACGAGCTGCGCGCCTACATGCTCGCGCAGCCGGGCATCTCACCGGAGCTCGCTGCGCAGATCCGCGCGATCGGCGATCCGGCGCAGACGCTGCTGATCCCGATCCCGATGGATCTCGCGAGTGGAAGGAGCGTGACCGTGCGGGGCACGCGCGGCGTGTTCGTGGGTGATTCCACCGGCATCGGCAGCGCGGTCGTGTGGGTCGCCGACGGGAATGTGAACGTGGTCGCGGGCAGCCTCGCGGAGAAGGACCTCTTGGCGGTGGCAGACTCGCTGCGTTGACCGACGCAGCGATCGAGACCGTCGATCTCGCCAAGCGCTACGGCGGCCTGACGGCCCTCGCGGGGCTCTCGATGTCCATCCCGCGAGGCGATGTCTTCGGGTTCCTCGGCCCGAATGGCGCGGGGAAGACGACGGCCGTGAAGCTGCTCCTGGGCCTCGCGCGTCCGACCTCTGGCGAGGCGAGACTTCTCGGTGCGTCCCTCTCGGACCCACGCGCGCACCGCGAAGTGCGCCGGCGGGTCGGCTACCTGCCAGAGCTGTTCCGCTACCAGGGCTGGCTCACCGGGCGTGAGGTCCTCGGCCTGCACGTCGAGCTGCTCGGGGTCCCGCGCGAGCGCTGGGGCAACGAGATCGACCGGGTCCTCTTGTTCGCCGGCCTGACGGAACGCGGGGGATCGCGCGTTTCGACCTACTCGAAAGGCATGCAGCAGCGGCTCGGGCTCGCCGCGGCCCTGCTCGGGCGCCCCGAGCTCGTGATGCTGGACGAGCCCACGAGCGCGCTCGACCCGGTCGGCCGCCACGACGTGCGCGAGATCATCCGCGCGCTGAAGGAAGAGGGCATGACCGTCTTCCTCAACTCGCACCTCCTCTCCGAGGTGGAACAGGTCTGCGACCGCGTGGCGATCGTCGACCATGGCCGCATCGTGGCGTCCGGGACCTTCGCCGAGCTGCTCGCCGGCGACACCGTGCGGCTTCTGGTCACCTCGCTCGGCGATGCCGACCTGTCGCGCTTCGGCCGATCGGATCGCGAAGGGGACTGGCTCACCATGCGCGGCATCGCGGCGGCCCACATCCCGGACCTCGTCGCGGAGGTGGTCCGGCTAGGCGGTCGCGTCCACGCGGTGCAGCCGACGCATGAGTCGCTCGAGGACCGCTTCCTCGACCTGCTGGCCGAACGATGAGCGCCACGCTCGTCATCGCGAGGCTGATGCTGCGCGAGGTCATGCGTCGCCGGCTCGTCGTCGCGCTCATCGC
>JACDAF010000185.1 GCA_013695575.1 Chloroflexota bacterium
CGATGAGGCCGAGCTGGACATCGTCGAGGCCGAGCTCGGCCGCGATGAGCGGCGCCACGGGCGCGTAGCCCGCGTAGCTCCACCCGACGAGCGTGCTCGTCGCGACGGCGCTCGCGATCAGCGCGGCGCGTGACATCGGGCAAAGGCTGGCAGACGCGGTGCAGCGGCGCTTGCCTGGCACGTCCCTCGTGTGGTGTAATCGTAGCAACGGTGTAAGAACCACCAAACAGGAGGGCGACGTGGAGCCATCAGAGATCAAGGGCTGGATCGCAGGGCGAGTCTCCGAGGACTGGTACGAGGGTTCTCCCGACGTGCTCGTCGACCGGGACGAGATCGTCGTCGTGGGCACCCTCCCTGACATCGCCGAGCAGGACGGCGTGGACCTCGGGGCTGCGCGCGCGGGCCGCGTCAAGCAGCACCGTGAGGCCACGCGGGAAGCGCGCGTGCGGATCGCTCAGGAGGCCGAGCGCCGCTTCGGCCGTCACCTCTCGTGGGGCGCGCGGATCGGCGACCACGCCGAGCTCTTCACGCATCTCTCGATCCCGGTCATGACGCGGCTTCGCATCAACGAGCGCCAGCTGCTGGATTCGCTCGTCGATGCGGGGGTCGCGCGCAGCCGCAGCCACGCGCTCGCGTGGTGCGTGCGGTTGGTCGCGGACCACCAGGGCGACTGGGTCCGCGACCTGCGCGAGGCCATGGAGCGCGTCGAACAGGTGCGCGGGCAGGGGCCGAAGCTGAATTGAGCGCCGAAGTCACCGCCTCCGCGGGGCGCGTGGCCGACGTCCTCGATGCGTTCTCGCACGCGGTCACGACGGTCGTCGACCGCGTCGCCCCGGCCGTCGTGCACGTCAGCGACGGACGCGCTGGCGCCAGCGGCTTCGTCATCGCGCCGGATGGGTGGATCCTGACGAACGCCCACGTGGTGGAGCGCTCATCGGGCGTCGAGATCTCCTTCCGCGATGGCACGACAACTCGCGGCTCCGTCGAGGGGCGCGATGCCGCGACCGATCTCGCCATCGTGCGGGTGCCGGGCTCCTCCCAAGCCGCGGAGCTCGGAGATTCCGACGCCCTGCGCGTCGGCCAGCTCGTCATCGCGATCGGCGACCCGCTCGGCTTCCAGTCCACCGTCACGACAGGCGTTGTGAGCGCGCTCGGACGCTCGCTCCGCGGGCGCGACGGGCGGCTGATCGAGAACGTCATCCAGACCGACGCCGCGCTCAACCCTGGCAACTCGGGCGGGCCGCTCGTCGACACCGCCGGACGGGTCGTGGGCGTGAACACGGCGATCATCGCGAACGCGCAGGGGATCTGTTTCGCGGTACCGAGCGCGACCGCGAAGCTCGTCGCCGCGGCGCTCATCCGCGACGGTCGCGTACGCCGTGCCTACATCGGGCTCTCCGGCGCACCCACGCCGATCGGGCGGCCGCTCGCGGCCGCGCTCGGTATCGCGGCGTCGGCCGGGATCCGCGTGCTCGACGTCGCGGCGGGCTCGCCCGCCGACGGTGCCGGCCTGCTTGCTGGGGACATCATCGCGTTCGTGAATGGCACGTCGGTGCCGACCCTCACCGCGCTCCAGCGGGTCCTCACAGCGGACCGCATCTTCCGGCCCACGCCCGTCGTCGCGATCCGGCGGGGCGAGCGGCGCGAGCTGTCGATCATCCCCCAGGAGGACTTCAGCTAGCCGCGGTCATTCCCCGAATGCGGGAGCGGTCTCGGCGGCGGGCACGGGATGCTCGCGCAGGATCGGCACGTCATCGAGGAAGACGGAGACGGCCAGCCCGATGACCACCGCCGCCGCCCCGTACAGGAAGATCTCCTCGAGCGTGAGCGCGAGCGCCGTCCGGACTGCCGTGAGGACGCCTTCGAATGCGGGCAGCGCGGCCGGCGGGAGGGCTGCGCGCGCCGCGGCGATCGCCGCCGGGTCGAAGAGGGCTTGCGCGCTGCCGCCCTGAGGGAACGCGCCGGCGAGCTGCGGCGGGAGCCGGAGCGCTGCGACCTCGATCTGGACCCGCTCGGGCAGCCGCTGCGACAGCACGGACCCGAGCACTGCGGTGCCGATCGTGCCCCCGACGTTCCGCCAGAACTGCACCTGGCTCGTGACGACCCCGAGGTAGCGGCGCTCCACCGCGCTCTGCACCGAGTTGAGATACAGCGGGAAGGTCAAGCCGGTCCCGAACCCGACGATGACCAGGGCAGCGATGACCTGGAGCTCGGCGGCGCCCGGGCGGACGCGCGAAAGGAGCCCCAGGCCGAGGGCGACGAGGGCCATGCCGACAGTGCCGATGTAGCGGTAGCGCCGCAGCCGCAGCATCAGCTGGCCGGATGCGATGCTGCCCGTGGCGATCCCCGCCATCATCGGCGTGAGGAGCAGTCCCGAGTTCGTCGCTGCGAGGCCGAGCACGCCCTGGTAGATCAGCGGCACGTA
>JACDAF010000187.1 GCA_013695575.1 Chloroflexota bacterium
CTACTCGGGTGACGAGACCGGCACCTATCAAGTCAGCATCATCGGCGCCGACTTTGCCGAACTGACGACTGATCGCGTGAAGGACAGCTTCCCCTGGAGCGCCGCAGAGCGCATGGGTCAGTCCGCCCGGCAGCCACACCATCACAGTATGCGGGGTGCATCCGCAGATGCTCGACTGAGCGCGCGGACGGAAGGCGACGCAGAGATCGCCGTGCCGTGCCGATGAAACAGCTAGCTGTTTCCGGGACACGCCACTGACCCGCGTCCTCGAGAGACTGACCTCGCGATGAGGCGGCTTGCCCCGCGGAACTCGCGGACGCGAGCCTACACGCGCTGGAGCACGACGCGGCGCTGGCTCGCGAACACACCCGGAGCGAGGCCCACGAGCACGGCGTCGACCGCGTCGAGCAGGCGCAGCGCGAGGGTCGGCAGCGGGACGTATGGCGCACGGCCGACGATGCCGCCACTGTTGAAGTACACGAAGAACTCGGACCGGTGCTGCTCGACGACACGAAAGAGCGGAAAGCTTCGCTCGAAGTGCCTGACGTCGTCAAAGAGCAGATTCGGTATCGCGCAGTTCGCGCTCCAGGGGTCGGCTGGGTCGTTGCACACCTCGGCAGGATCGAAGGGGTCGGCGGTCATGTCGTACGCCTCGTGCCCGGTGAGGCGGATCGCGAGCCTCGTCGTCAACGAACAGTCGCACTCCTGGAGGAGCAGGTGCCCGCCGCCCCTGAGCACGCGTGCGGCCTCCGCGAAGAACAGCGGCGGAGAGGCGAGGTGGTGGACCACGTTGTTCGCGATGAGGACATCCACCGCTCCATCGGTGTACGGCATCGCGAGCGCGTTGACGACCCGGTCGACCCAGGGCCGCGGCTCGACGTCCGTCAGCTGCAGGCGCGCGCCGCGGAGGAAGAGACGCGTAAAGCCCGCGCCACAGCCGAGCTCGACCGCCACCGTGTCGTCGCCAACGTAGCGCTGCATCCACGAGATCCGCTTTCGCAGCAGGTACCGAAGGTTGGCACCGCGCCGTACTGAGTACTCCGCGCGCGATCGCGCGACGTCGCCCGCGTGCTCCACCCTCACCTTCAGCGCATGCTACCGGCGTGCATGTCGCCGTCATCGGCGCGGGTGTGACCGGCCTGGTCGCCGCCCGCGAGCTGCGCGCCCGCGGTCTCGAGGTGGATGTCTACGAGCGTTGGCCCGATGTCGGAGGTCAGGCGAGCGCATTCGATCTCGGCAACGGCGTGTACATCGATCGCTACTACCACCACCTCTTCGAGAGCGATCGCTACATGATCGATCTCCACGAGGCGCTGCTCCCGGGCCAGCTCGAATGGCACCGGTCGTCCGTCGGCATGTACGCGCGCGGCCGGGTCTGGCCGTTCACGACCCCTCGAGACCTGCTCTCCTATTCGCCGCTGCCGCTCGCTGACCGCATCCGCCTTGGCGTCGCCACCATGCGGCTGACGCGGCGCGGCGACTGGGCGCGCATGGACGACGTCCCGGCGGCGGAATGGCTCCGCCGGGCCTGTGGTGAACGGGCGTACACCGGCGTGTGGCTCCCGCTGCTGCTCGGCAAGTTCGGCGACGATGCCCCGAACATCCCGCTTGCCTGGCTGTGGTCCAAGCTCACGCTGCGGCGAAAGCTCAAGGGCCGCTCCGCCGGTCGCGAGCTACTCGGCTATCCCCGCGGCTCGTTCCGTGCCATCTGCGTCGCGCTCGCCGACGACATCCGTGGGAAGGGGGGCCGCATCCACGTGGACCGCGAGATCCTCGCCATCGAGCGTGAGGGCGAGCGCTGGCGGCTTCGGCCCGCGTGTCCCGGCGCGTACCGCGCGGATGCCGGCACGGGCCGGGCCGACCCCGGCGCCGATACGACGGCCGACGCGGTCGTGATCACGACGCCGACGTACATCGCGGGCGGCCTGGCGCCCTGGCCGGAGGCATACCGGGCTCGCCTCGACGACTGGACCTACCGGACGGCGGTGGTCCTCCTCCTCGAGCTGCGCCGGCAGTTCAGCGGCACCTATTGGGTGAATGTCGGGGAGAGCGAGGTGCCCTTCCTCGGCCTCGTCGAGCACACCAACCTGGTTCGCGCGGAGCGGTACCCCGCGCGTTATCTGTACGTCTCGAACTACGTTGCGGCGGGCGATCCTCTGACGAGGATGGATACGGACGCGCTGCTCGCTCATTACATGCGCCCGCTGGGCGTCATCGCGCCCGGATTCGGCGAGCACGACGTGATGCGCGCATGGTCCTTTCGGGAAGCCGCTGCGCAGCCCGTGCCGAGGATCGCGAATCGTACGCGGATCCTGCCGTTCGAGACACCGCTGCCCGCCGTCTACGTCGCGAACACGACGCAGATCTATCCCGAGGACCGCGGCACGAACTACAGCGTTCGCCTTGGGCAGCAGGTGGCCGCGGCCGTCGGGGCTCGCTAGCCCGTCCTTTCAGAGACGCCGTTGACATCAGAAGACGGGCCGCGTCGAGCACCACGCCGCTAGTACGGAGCCTGGCGATTCCCTCCGCTCGGTTGACCCTCGAGCAGTCCTTCGATGCCGCCCTGGTCGCGGGCGAGCGCATCGAGCAGCTTGAGGGCGTCGGCCTCGGTGAGGTTCTGCCGGAACTCCAGGACCGCGCGGTCGAGCGTCTCGCCGGGGGTTCCGCCGGGCTGCGCCCCGGGGGGCGGCGGTGCGCCGCCTGGAGCCCGCCCCGGCTGCTGGCCGGGCTGCTGGCCGGGCTGCTGGCCGGGCTGCTGCGGTCCCTGGCC
>JACDAF010000190.1 GCA_013695575.1 Chloroflexota bacterium
GCCGTTTCGCTCGTGCCACCGCGCGGGTGGCTCCCCGGCTCACGGCCGCAGGGACTGCGACCCCCGCGCCGGCCCAAGCCGAGCTCCACTCAGGGGCCTGGCCCGAGCCGGACCTGGTCATCCTCGACGGCGGCAAGGGGCAGCTCGGCATCGGGCGGCAGGTCCTCGCCGACGCCGGGCGGCTCGATGTCCCGATCGCGGCGCTCGCCAAGGAGCGCGAGGAGCTGTTCCTACCGGACCGTGCCGAGCCAGTCGTGCTCGAGCAGCGTTCGCAGGCGCTATTCCTCGTCCAGCGGATCCGTGATGAGGCCCACCGCTTCGCCGTCACATACCACCAGAAGATCCGCGAGCGGCGGGCGGTCCGCTCGATCCTGGACGAGGTCCCAGGGGTCGGTCCGGCAAAGAAACGTGCTTTGCTGCGGAAGTTTGGGTCGGTGAACGGGATACGCGACGCGGCACCCGAGGAGCTCGCGGCGGTCCCGGGGGTCGGCCCCACGCTCGCGGAGCGCATCCGCGAGAGCATCGGCGCTTCCCAAATGTGAATATCACGCTACATATCGGTCATTTCGACTTGACTATCGTTGATGTCGGAGTGGAGAGTCAGTCGCGTGAACAACGCCGTCATCGCCCGGTGTCCGATCTGCAGCCAGTCGCTCCACGTCGTCCGGCTGGAGTGCGAGAGCTGCGGCACGAGCCTCGAGGGCTCGTTCGGCCTCGGCCGCTTCCACTCGCTCCTGCCGGATCAGCTCGAGTTCCTCGAAACGTTCATCCGCTGTCGAGGGAACTTCAAGGACGTCGAGCGGGAGCTCGGCATCTCGTACCCCACGGTGCGATCGCGGCTCGACGCGGTGATCCGCGCGCTGGGCTTCGCCTCACAAGCCGAGCCTGATCGCGATTCCGAGCGACGCAAAGAGATCCTTCGTGAGCTCGCGGAGGGCCGGATCGCGCCCGATGACGCCGCGGCGCTGCTCGAGAGCGGCGGCATCCGATGAAAGAGGACCCGATGAACGAGAACGACCGCCTGCGCGAAGCACACGAGAAGCTGGAGTCAGCCCGTGCCGCATACGAAGCGGCACGGGAGGCCCATCGCGAGGAGCGCCAGCACGAACGCGACCGCGAGCGGGAGGCCCGTCACGCGGAGCGCCAGGCGGGGCGCACGCATCGACATGAGGAGCGACGTGCCCGCGGCCTCGGGTTCGACCTGGACCTTGGACCCCTCGATGCCCTGAGGGAGATTGGTGGGGAGGAGTTCAGCGAGGAGGTCGAGGGCATCTTCGTCGTCGACGGCCCGCCCCGCGTCCGAAGCCGCAACGTCTCAGGCGAGACCCGGATCGTTGTCGGTGAGGACGGGACGGTCCGCGTCAATGCGAAGAAGCGCGTCCGCGGCTCGAGCCCCGAGAAGGCGAAACGGCTGCTGCAGAACGTCGAAGTCCGGATGGAGCAGCGCGGCACTGTGATCGAGGTGACGCCGCATCTCTACGAGCAGGACCGGGGGTGGCTGGACCTGTTCCGGGGTGGCCGCGTGGCCGTGGATCTCCTGATCACCGTCCCGCGTGAGGCGTCCGTCGAGGCGCACACGGTCAGCGGCGACCTCGCACTGGACGGCACGCGCGGCACGTGCGAGGTCCAGAGCGTGTCCGGCGACGTCACGCTCAGTGACGTTCAGGGGCCGCTCTCGCTGCGATCCGTGAGCGGTGATGTGAGCTGCTCCAGGTTCGCGGGCCGCGTGGAGGCGAACACCGTGAGCGGCGACCTCCGCTTCGAGGGCTGCCGTGTGCACGCGGCGGACGTCGTCACCGTGAGCGGCGACCTGGAGCTCGTCGGCGAGCTCGAACCGGGGAATGAGCACCGCTTCAAGACCATCAGCGGCGACGTCGACCTCGCGCTCACGGGCGACGCGTACGAGATCGGCTACAAGACGATGAGCGGGGACGTCACGCTCGAGGCCGATGCGCGGGTCACGCGGGACGGGCGGCGCGATCGCACGATCGTCATGGGTGAGCCCGGCGGCGCGAGAGTCGTCGTGAAGACCGTGAGCGGCGACCTCACGGTGCGGGCCACGACGGCGGACGTGCCGGAGAGCGCTGCGCCGCCTGTACCATCGTCATCTCCCCCCCAGGGGCCGCGCCCCGAGGCCGCTCCTGCGGCCGAACGCGGCGCGCGCGAGATCCTCGAACGCGTGGCCCGCGGCGACCTGGATGTCGATGGTGCCGCCGCCCTGCTCGATGCCGTCCGGGGAATGTGATGCCGAGCGACGAGGGGAAGCAGATCGTGCGGCTGCTCGCCGAGGGAAAGATCGACACCGACCAGGCTTTCCGGCTGCTCCGCGCTCTGGGCGATATCCCCGGCATGGCGCCGCCGCTTCCCCCGCCCCCTCCCGCTCGCGAGCCGCCGGCGGCCCCCCTCCCCCCGGGACTCAAGGGTCGCATCCTGCGCATCCAGGTCCTTTCCGGAGGAAAGAACAAGGTGAACATCGCGATCCCGCTGGCGATCGCACGGATGGGCAAGGTGAAGATGGGCGGGAGCGGGCTCGTGAAGGGGCATCTCGCGAAGTTCGGGATCGACCTTGACGAGCTGGTCCGGA
>JACDAF010000203.1 GCA_013695575.1 Chloroflexota bacterium
TCGGGCGAGACCAGGGAGGGCGACGGGTCGCCGGGGGGCGAGTTCCGTGCACGGATCCGGCTGCAAGGCCACCGGTAGGCGGAGCGCCGAGATGGCCGCGTAGGAACCGCAGCGCGGGGGTGGGTGCGACGATCTGCGCTTCGGTGGCGTCTACGTGTCCTGCCAAACAGGGCGCCGTTTGCGTCCCGACCGTCTCGATTGTCCCGTTCGCGCTCACGCCTGGACGCTCGCCCCCGGGCTTGCGTCCCGCGCGGACACGCATCAGAGTCCCGCTGCGTCCGGGACTCGGCCGCACTTGCTGAGGAATCCGCGTCCTCGAGCTGTCGGCCAGGCTCGGTCGAGATGGTCGAGAGACCGTCGAGGAGCGTCAGCATCCTGGCGGTGTCGCCTCGCTCGCGCGGAGCGGCAGATGCAGCTGGCCACTCGGATCGACCGGCCGCTGATCCTGCTCCCCGACCTTATGATGGCCGTCGCCCGCTACCTGTAGGTCGAGGGAGGTCCAGACGGTCGAATCTAGCTCGGCGGCCGCGAGCGACCGCGGCTCGAGAGCCGTCCGCGCAGCGGCGGCGCTTCACGTGTTCCTGGGTATCGCGTTCGGGGCCTCGATCCCATTCGTGCTCGCGCACCTTGCCCGCTACGACGAGCTGCCGATGTCGCCCTTGGGCTGGCGCTACATGGCCGGCCCGTTCGAACAGCTGGGCCCCGCGCGGTTCATCGCGCTCGGCATGGCGCTGGTCGGGGTGTCGGCCCTCGACGTGGTCGTCGGCATCTGGCTCTGGCAGGGCCGCCGACGAGGCCTCAGGCTGGGGTTCGCCACAGACGGTCCGGCCCTGGCCCTCGGTGCCGGCTTCGGCCTGCCCCTCCTCCTCGTGGGCGTGCCGATCCGGACGGCTTTCGCGATAGCTGGCCGTCGCAGTCTCCGATGAGAGATCGTCATCCACCAGAAGGCGCGTCGACCGACGCGACCCTACGAAGATGACGCGATCGGTGGCTGATGATCGGTCGGTGCGCTCCCGATGGACACGCTTTGACCGGATGCTGCTCGTCCTTCTTCTGCTTGCTTATGTTCCCGGGACCCCGGGCCTCGGGATCGACACACGCGAGGCCCCGAACGCCGTGGCACTCGGCGTCGCGTATTCGGTGGCGTTCCTCGCGCCACTGCTCGCGCTCGGCACCTCTTGGAGGTGGCCTCGCCCCGCGGCATGGTCCGCGCTGACGGGCGGTCTGGTCGCCGTGGCACTGGGTCTGCTCGACCTCGCTGGACTGCTGGCCGGTCCCGCACCGACCGCCATGATCGTCGTGGACGCCGTCGTCGCTTTCCTCGGAGTTGCCGTGGCATGGAGAAGCTGGAGTTTCCTGCGGGCTTGAAGAGGATCACGTCCTAGACCACGGCGCTCCGCTCCAGCCGTCGACGGATCCGGTGCGGACTCCGTCTGGCCTCGTCGCGGGATCCCGGCGAGTGTGCGGCGGTTCAGCCCCCGGTCGAACCGGCGATCCTTTCGGGTTGGTCCGCGACGTGGCCGCAGGCGAGAAGCGGTTCATGGCTGGTCGCGCAGCCACACGCTCGCGTGCGCAGGACGGACGGTGTCGCGCACGGCTTCGAGCAGGTCGGCCCGCACGGCGTCGAGATCGACCTCGTCACGCAGCCGGACGCTGAAGGCGTCGAGCGTCCGTGCGGCGTCGTAGCGCGAGCGGTAGAAGCGACGGTCGACGGCTCTCTGGATACGCCTGCGCAGCGGTCCGAACAGCGCGACCACGGCGAGGGTCGACCCGGCGACGGCGAGGTCGGACGATCCGGTGAGCGGCCGCAGCAGCGTGGAGAGCGCGAGGACCAAGAGGACGTACGTCGCGAGCAACCCCACGGAGGTCGCGCCGTAGACGAGGGTGCGGTTGATGAGTAGGTCGATGTCGTACAGGCGGTAGCGGAGGATGGCGATGCCCGCGCCGACCGGAACGGACAGCAGCAGGAACACGAAGAGGACCTGGCCGGGCTTGTCGGGCAGGACCGCGCTCGCGAACCCGGCGCCGCCGAGCGGCATTGCTGAGAACGCGAGCCACTTGATCTGCTCGCGCTCGATGCCGATCGAGCGGCGGAACCGCAGGACGAGTGACCAGCTCGCGCTGCCAATCACCGGGATGATCGACCCGACGCCGATCGCGCCGAGCGTGTCGACCAGCGACAACGGCAGCGGCGTGAACGGGTTCTCGCTGTATGCGGCGCCTTGTAGCGGCCCCGGCTTGAATGACATGAAGGCCGTGGTCACAAGGACGCTGAGGATCGCCGCCCAGCCGACTGGCCGCCAGCGGGTCGAGAGCATCCGCCCGTTGGGGAACAAGAGCAGCACGAACGGGACAACGCCGGCGACGTACAAGACCCAGATCCACGAGCCGAGCCACGCGCCGAAGACGCCGCCCGGCAGCGCGGTCGCACGGCCGACGATCGCATAGATGCCGTATTCGAGCGCCAACGCACTGAGGGCCGCCATGAAGCCGGCGCTCAGGAGCAGCCAGCCGATCGCATTCGCTGGGCGGCGGAGCGCGACGACCGTACCCACAGCGGTGAAGCCAATCGCGTGGATGATCGGGTAGCCACGGAATCCCCATGAGTCCGGAATCGGCGCTCCCCAGGACAGCACGAGCCAAATGAAAGCGCCGCTCGCGCAGGCGGCGCTCGAGGCGGTCAGGAGGAGCGCGAACCGAGAGGACGTTGTCGCGGGCGCACCCACACGCGTCACGAGCGGAATTGTGCGCG
>JACDAF010000207.1 GCA_013695575.1 Chloroflexota bacterium
CTCGCGGCCGTAGACCGCGCCGCAGCTGGCGCAGCGGACGGTGCCGAAGATGCCCTCGAGCCACCCGAGTCCTCGCATCGCTCCTATTTCCCACGCATAGACGGTGCCAATCAGCCCACAGGCGTCCGGGCGAGATCCGCCCGGAGGGCCGCGAGTATCGCCGCGAGCACGATCGCGCCCGCGGCGCTCAGCGCGGCGCCCCTGCCCTGCTCCGATCCCGGCGTCCCGGCTGCGGGGGGCCTGAGCCGAGGCTGTTGCCGCCGTCGGTGAGACGCGCGAGACCGGTGTCGGTACTGCATCCCCGGCGCGGTCGCCGTGTGCTGTGCCGCGTCACGGTTCGTCCAGGTGACGGAGTCGCCGACGCTCACGGTCACCGCCGGCGGCGTGAAGCGGAAGCCCTCGATCGCCACCGCCGCGGCTGCCGCGAGGGTCGTGGTGGATATGGCGAAGACGCACGCCAGCGTCGCCGTCGCGATGACGATCCGGCGCATCGCCATCGACCGGCCCGAACGTACGATTGGACTCGTGCCCGCGATCTCGGCGCCGTTCGCGGCGCTCGCACGGGATGCCTCGCGGGTCGGGGTCGTTCTCTCGGCGGCACAGCTCGCCGCCTGCGAGCGCCTGGCGCGGGAGCTCATCGACCGGAATACGAAGGTGAACCTCACTGCGATCACGGATCCGGCCGAAATAGCGACGAAGCACTTCCTCGACTCGTTCACGGCGTTCGCGGTCCGACGCTGGACGGGTCGTGAGCACCTCGTGGACGTCGGGAGCGGTGCCGGGTTCCCGGGGCTCGCGCTGCGCATCGCCTTTCACGCATCCTCCGCGGCATTGGTCGACTCGGCCGGCAAGAAGTGCCGGTGGCTTGAGGAGGTCGCCGTGACCCTGGGCCTCGATCGCGTGACCGTCCACAACGGGCGGGCCGAGGCTCTGGGCACCGAACGGGCGCACCGCGGCCGCTATGACGTCGGAACGGCGCGGGCCGTGGGCTCACTTGCAGACTGCATCGAGTACCTCGTCCCGCTTCTCGTCGTCGGTGGGGACGCCATCGTCTGGAAGGGCAAGGTCGATGCGGAGCTTCCGGCCGCCTCGCGCGCGGCGGCGGCGATCGGCGCGGAGGTCACGGCGATCGTGCCGACGTCGTCGATTGGCGTCGGCGACCTGCTGCCCGGCAGGCATCTCGTCGTCGTAAAGAAGACGAGGCCGACGCCGTCGCGTTTCCCGCGAACCTCCGCGGACATACGGCGCCGGCCGTGGTGATCGTGCCGTCCGTGGACGTCCGGGGCGGACGTTCGAGCTTCGGCGGGCTCGAGCCGGCGGAGCGCGCGCGGCGATTCGTGCAGGAGGGCGCGGAGGAGCTCCACCTGGTGGACCTCGATGCGGCGCAGCACGGTGAGCCGCGGAACCAGGTACTGCTCGAGCGCATCGCGATGGAGGCCGGCGTGCCATGCCGGCGCGCCGGGGGACTATCGGATCTCGCTCGCGCCGAGAGGGCGCTCGATCGCGGCTTCGCCGGAGTCCTGTTCTCCAGTGCGGTGTTCGGCGACCCCGGGCTGCTGCTCAGGATCGCGGCTCTCGGCGAATGCGGCATCGTCGAGGTCGAGTCGCGTGACGGCGCGCTCGCGCCCCGCGGCGGCGCCCCCGCGCTCGTCGCGTCGGCGAGCGGCCGTGAGTCCGTGGAAGCCGCGCTCGATGCCGCAGCTGCGGGCGTCATGTCGCTCTACGTGATCGATCTCGCCAGCGAGGGCCGCCTGCGCGGGACCGCCTTGGCTCTGTTCGACCGGATCCGCGTCGCGCTCGAGCGCAGCGGTCACCTCGTCGCGCTGCACACCGGCGGCGGCGTGCGTGACCTGGCCGACGTGACGGCGCTGGCACGCGCCGGAGCCGCATCGGTCGTGGTCGGTCGTGCGCTCGCGGAAGGCCGGTTCACCCTCGCGGAGGCGAAGGCCGCGTGCGCATAGCTCTGCTCTCGGACGTCCACGCGAACCTCGTGGCGCTCGAGGCGGTGCTCGCCGACATGCCGGCGGTCGACGGCCTGTGGATCCTCGGCGACACCGTAGGGTATGGGCCCGACCCATCGGACGTGCTCGCGCTCCTCCGCCAGCGCGGAGCGCTCCTCGTCGCGGGCAACCACGACCACGCCGTCGGTACGGGCCACGGCCTCGAAGCCTTCAACCCGGTGGCGGCCAAGGCGGCGCGGATGCATCGCGCCTGGCTCACCGGGGAGGAGCGGGACCTGCTTGCCTCGCTGCCGACCCTCCGCTGCCCCGACGGCGTCACGCTCGTTCATGGCAGCCTGCGAGATCCGC
>JACDAF010000216.1 GCA_013695575.1 Chloroflexota bacterium
CGTCCATCCGGTGGCGGTGCCGCGCGGCCAGGCGAACGTCCGACGTGGCATCCGGGACCACGAGCTCGGCCGCGACCGAGGGTGTGGGCGCACGCACGTCGGCGACGTGATCAACGAGCGTCGTATCGGATTCGTGGCCCACGCCCGTGCACACCGGATAGGCGAACCTCGCGACCGCGCGCACGAGAGCCTCGTCGTTGAACGGCGAGAGATCCTCCCTGTCGCCGCCGCCACGGGCGAGGATGACCGCATCCAGGCCACGGACGCGCGCGAGGCCATCGAGCGCGCCGATGAGCGACTCCACCGCCAACGCTCCCTGCACGAGCGCTGGCGCGAAGACGACCTCGATCCGCGGGTCACGGCGCGCGATGACCGTCTGGATGTCGTGCCACGCGGCTCCAGCTGGGCTCGTGATCACGCCGACCCGGCGCGGGTGCGGCGGCAACGGCCGCTTGCGGTCGGTGCCGAACAGCCCTTCGGCGTCGAGACGCTTGCGCAACGCGTCGAGGCGCAGCGCCGCCTCTCCCGCGCCCGCCGTGCGCAGGTCGTCCACGCGCAGCTGGCAACGACCATCGCGCAGATACAGCTCGACGTAGCCGTGCGCGACGACCTTGGTGCCGTCGCGAGGCAGCAGCGCGACCGACTGCGCCTGGGTCGCGAAGAGCACGCACCGGAGTGAGCCCGCGGTGTCCTTCAGGGTGAAATAGGTGTGACCGACCGACGAGGTGGTCGCCTGCACGACCTCGCCCTCGATCCAGAGGTCCTTGAACTCGTCCCCGGTCTGCACCCGCTCCGCCAGCCTCGTGACGAGCTGGCCCACCCGCAGGACCTGACCTCTAAGCGCGCTCGAGGTACTCACCGCTCCGCGTGTCCACCTTGATCCTATCGCCCTGCCGCACGAACAGCGGCACGAGCACCCGGAGCCCGCTCTCCAGCGTCGCCGCCTTCGTCGCGCCCGTGGCGGTATCGCCCTTGATCCCGAACTCCACCTCGGTGACCCTGAGCAGGACGGACGCGGGGAGCTCCACGCCGATGGGCGCGCCCTCGTACTCGCTCAGCTGCAGGACCATGCCGTCGGTCAGGTAGCTCACCGCGTCGCCCAGGAGGCTCTCGTCGAGCGCGAGCTGATCGTACGTCGCGGTGTCCATGAAGTGGTAGTGCGTGCCGTCCCGATACATGAATTGGACGTTGCGGTGGTCCAGCCGTGCACGCTGGAACCGCTCGCCGGCCTGGACGGTCTTTTCGATGAGGTCGCCACGGCGCACATTGCGGAGCTTCATGCGGAGCTGGGCGCTGCCGCGACCCATCTTGATGTGCTGGAACTCGACGACCTGGTAGAGCGTCCCATCCAGCTCGATCGTGATCCCCCGCTTGACCTCTCCGGTGCTGATCATGCGCTGAGGTTACCGGTTTCCGACCTTCACGCGATTCGCCTCATGCTCTTCGAGCGTCTTCGCGAACACGTGCTGGCCTGTCGCGTCGCCCTTCGCGACGAAATAGAGGAACTCGTGATCGGCAGGACGTGCCGCTCCTTCGAGCGCACGCTGCCCAGGGTTGCAGATCGGCGTCGGTGGCAGCCCCGCGACGCGATACGTGTTGTATGGCGATTCGAGCTTCAGGTCCTCGAGCGTGAGATCCCTCCACTCACCGAGCGCGTACTGGATCGTGGGGTCGGCGTCGAGCTTCATGCCCAGCTGGAGCCGGTTCCTGTAGACGCCCGCGACCGCCGCGCTCTCTCCCCGGTCCCGGGCCTCCCGCTCCACGATCGAGGCCAGCTTCACGAGGTCGTACGGGGTGGTCTTGCGCTCGTTGGCGGCCGTCCGGAGCAGGGCCCCTACCCGCTGCTCGAACGTGTTCAGGAGCAGGTCGACGAGCTGTGCGGCCGTCGCGTTCGGACGCACGAAGTACGTGTCGGGAAACAGGAGGCCCTCGAGCGATGCCGTCGGCTCGAGCCCGGCGAGGACGGGGTTCTTCCGCTCGCCGACGACGCTCGCTGCGATGAATGCCTCCTTCGAGATCGCGGGGAACGCCTTGTTCACCGCGGTGGCGACCTCCGTGAGGCGCCAGCCCTCGATGATCTTCAGCACGACTTGATCTCCCGGCGCTTTCTCGAAGGTCTTCGCGATCTCCCGCGGCGTCATCGCGCTCGAGATGCGGTAGGTGCCCGACTGCAGCGAGCTCTCGCGGCCGCTGTCGTACAGCACGTAGATGAAGGCGAGCGCGCTCCGGACGAACCCGTCCGACTCCAGGCGCGCACCGATGAGGGACGCCGTCTCGCCGCGCATCACCTCGAAGCTCCGGAGGTCGCCCTTGTGATCGACCGCTTTGTCCGCGTCGTCGCCCACGCGCGGCGCCACCAGCGCGCGAATCATCGGTTGCCGCAGCAGCGTGTCGCGCTCGACAGCCTGGTCGACGATCGCGTTCACCACGATCGGCCTTGCGTAGAAGATGCCCCCCGCGACCAGACCGATGATGACGATGACGAAGAGCAACGGGCCGACGTTCGACCGCCGCTCCGGGGCGCGCCGCCGCGGGCGGTAGGAGCCGGCGCGGACCGGACCTCGCGCCGGCGGTTCCGGCGTCACCGCGGCCTGCGTTCCCGAAGGAAGTCCTCGAGCAGCAGCGCGGCCGCGGCCGCGTCCACGTCCGGCGCTCCGAGGCGGACCGCCTCGGCGGTCGTGTACCGCTCGTCGAACAGATCCACCGGGAGCCCGAGCGGCGCGCACGCTTCCGCGAAGCGGCGTGTGCGCTGCGCCTGCGCGCCTTCCTCACCGCGGAGCGTCAGCGGCAGCCCGATCACGAGCCTGGTCGCCTCCTCCCGGTCGGCGATCTCACCGACCGCGCGCACATCGGCGGCGAGATCGTGGCGGCGCAGCGTCGGCAGCGGCCGGGCGATCCCGAACGTGTCCTCAGCGACCGCAACGCCGATGCGGCGATCGCCGACGTCCAGCGCAAGATAGCGCGTCACCGCGAGGCCGTCGCCGGGACCTCGCCGACGCGGATCCGTCCGTCGAGGACCGGGAGGCGCGGCCACCACGACGGCTGCCGTTCGGTTCGCACGAGCCGGACACCGGCGCCTTCGAGCACGCCGTCGATCTCGTCGAGCCCGCGGCCGGCGAGGCCGCGGCGGATGCCGTCGTGGTCCACCCGCGCGAGCTCGGACCCGGAGATACGTACCGACCACGAGATCAGGCCGCTGTTCGTGTCGTCGCCCATGAGCGTTTCCTCGTACTGGACCGTTGACTCCGGCACGGTGTTGCCCCGCGTCGCGGAGTCGACCAGCCGCGCGAGCGCTGTCTTCCGCGGCTCGTCGCGAGGGACGGCGAATGCAGTGGCGACGAACGACACCGTGAGATCGAACGTCTCGACCTCCTTGCCGACGACGGCGCTCTCGGGAGTGACTGACGTGACCGTCGTATACACCCGCGGGACCACGTAGGTATTCGCGGGTGGCCGCGTTCGCCACTCCGCAAGCCGCGCGTCCGCGCGCTCACGCACTGCCGGAGCGAGCCGGGCGTTCGACGTCGCGGCGGTGTAGTCCTGCGGTTGCACGATCGGGATCTTCTTCGCGTCGCCACCCGTCGTAGGCTGCGGGTTGTTGATGATGTAGTCGTTCGGCGCCGGGCTGGTGGTGATGCGTCCTGCCGCGACGTTCCCGGACGGGCCGGCCGCGACGGCCTCGACCGGCACATCGACGGTCCCGACGGTGAGGGGCACCGGACCGAAGATGATGCTTGCCGGCAGCGTCCTCTCGGCGGTCGCCTCGAACTGGATGTTCTCGGACGTGCGGAAGACGGTGCCCCTCGCTATAGGTCTGCTCTGGGTCTGGCGGTTCGAGAGGACGACGCTTCCCTTCGCCCTCACGAGCTCCTCGCGTGACCCGGTCGCCGCACCCTGGACCTTGGTGGTGAGCGTCTCGCTGAGCACGACGCGCTCGATCTCGCCAGGCCCGGCGCGGATCTGGAGATCCAGCGGCCCGAGCGCGCGGGTCGTCGGAGCGACTACCACCGTCGCTTCCGGAACGACGACCGCGAGCACGAGCACAGCCGCGGCAGCCAGACTTCCGAGGATGGCCAGGCGGCGTCCCGTGACGGCGGGGCCGCGCAGCCGCGACGCACGGCCCCGCGGGTCAGCAGGGCGGCGAACGAGGCGCTCGGTGGCGTCGAGCTCGTGGCGGTCGAGCGCGCTGACGCTCGAGTACGCCGGCACGTGCATGCTGGCAGCAAAGGAGCGCGCGCGCTGATCGCTCGTCACGAGCGCGAACCGCCGCGGCTCCGCGAGCCGCCTGGCAACGTCGAGGAAAACCGCGTTACGGAGCCACGGCGCACCGGCGGCGCCCATCGCGACGATGTCCTCGTCGGCGCCAGCGGCGCCGATACGCTCGGCGACGTCGAGGATCGTCGAGGACTGGTCGAGATCGATGACCGTCCGCGGCATCAGCGACCAACCGCTTCGCGACGGGCTCTCCGGCCCGGCCGATGCCGGGCCATCAGTACAGCTCCGCCGCGAGCGCCGCGGCGCCTGCGGCGACGAGGTGATCAGCGTGGAGCTCCCCGTCCGTGGCGACGCGGCCCGCGACCGAGGATCGCAGCGGTGCGATGTCCACCGACCCGCCGCGCTGCTCGGCGAGGGCCTCGCCGAGCGCGCGCGGAAGCGCGACGAGCTCATCGGGGACGCCGACGAAATACCAGCGCGCGGGGTATTGGCCGTCGATCGCGTCGTTCGTCGCGAGAACGCACCGCGCCCAGACCATGGCGTCCCGCTCTATCCCCAGGAGCCCCCGAGATCCGAAGGCCCCTCCGTCGCCCGAACCGTCGGGTGCACTCGCGCGCCTGGCGCGATCCAGCAGCGAGTCCCGGCCGAGACCGAACACCCGAGTGGCAACGACTCGCCCATCACGGACCATCGCGTACGCGGTCACGTCAGCGCCGAGGCGCAGCACGCCTCCGTCCGTGAACCCCGACTCGGCGAGCAGTCGCCCGAGCACGTACGCGCCCGAGGTCGTGCCGGCGCGCCGCTTCGCCACGTCAAGGGCACCGCTCGCGGCGCCACTATGCAGGAGCGGCGCAACCGCCACATCCGTGTGGACGATCACGGTACGGCCGTGGAAACCGTCGATCGAGTCGAGGGCCCGTCCGTCGAGGAGGAATCCCGCGGTCTTGGTCTCCAGCTGGACCGCCGCGATCCCCCGCAGCGCC
>JACDAF010000229.1 GCA_013695575.1 Chloroflexota bacterium
GAGCGTGCCCGCGCCCCGCATCGCCGTCCGCGACGCCACGAAGATCTTCGCCTTGAACGGCCGAGCCGTCGCCGCGCTCGACGGCATGCAACTGGAGGTCGCGGATGGTGAGTTCGTCTGCCTGGTGGGGCCCTCCGGTTGCGGGAAGTCGACGCTCCTGCGGATCATCGCCGGACTCGAGGGGATCTCGTCCGGCACTGTGGAGGCCCGGCGGACGGATCTGAGCCGGCCGCCGACGGCGGTGATCTTCCAGGAGCAATCGGCCTTCCCCTGGCTGCGCGTGCGCGACAACGTCGCCTACGGACTGCGGATGCAGGGTCGGCCACGCGCGGAGGCGCGGCGGCGCGCCGAGGCCGAGGCACGCGAGGTCGGCCTCGAGGCCTTCCTCGACGCCTACCCCTTCCAGCTTTCGGGCGGCATGCGGCAGCGTGTCGCGATCGCCCGCGCCTTCGCCATTGACTCCGAGATCCTTTTGATGGACGAGCCGTTCGCGGCGCTCGACGAGCAGACGAAGATCCTTCTCCAAGAGGAGCTCCTGCGACGCTGGAGCGCGTCGGGAAAGACCGTGCTCTTCATCACGCATTCCATCGACGAGGCGGTGATCCTCGGCGACCGTGTCGTCGTGATGACCGCTCGACCCGGCCGAGCGAAGGCGGAGTTTCGCATCGACCTCCCGCGTCCGCGCGAGGTCTATCGCATGAAGGCCGACCCGCGCTTCGGCGAGCTGGCCTTGGCCGTCTGGCGCGAGCTGCGCGACGAGGTGCTGCGGGCGAAGGAGGCGGAGACGCGGATACCCACGTCTCTTGGCGCATAAGTGGGCACCGAAGCGCGCCGACCCTATCGACGCGAACGTAAGGGTGCACCAATGAGCGTCGAGGCCGAGGGCGCGACGGCGCGGGCCCTCGATCGCGCGGCCGCCGGGTCGCCCGCGGTACCGTCCACGTCGCACCGCGCAGAGCGCGTCGCCACGATCCTCTCGCCGGTCCTGTTGGTCGTGGTCTGGGAGGCCGTCGCGCAGGTGCATCTCATCGACACGCGGTTCTTCCCGCCGCCGAGCGAGATCGCGGCCGCGCTCGGCAAGCTCATCGCGAGCGGCGAGCTGCTCGGGCACCTCAGCGCGAGCGCGGGCCGCGTGGTCATCGGGTTCCTCATCGGGGGAGTGCCGGCGGTCGCCATCGGGCTCCTCATGGGGATCTCGCCGCTGTTCCGAGCCTTCGTCCGTCCCCTGGTGTCCGTCACCTTCCCCATCCCGAAGATCGCCATCCTCCCGCTGGTGATCTTGGTGTTCGGCTTGGGCGAAGCGTCGAAGTGGGCGATCGTCGCGATCGGCGTCTTCTTCCTGGTGCTCATCAATACGCTGGCGGGCGTGCTGGCCATCCCGCGCATCTACTTCGACGTGGCACGGACGGTCGGCGCCTCGCGCTGGCAGCAGTACCTTACCGTCGCCCTGCCCGGGGCGCTCCCGTCGATCCTCACCGGCGTGCAGCTGGGTTTCGGCATCGCCCTGGTCGTACTCGTCGCGGCCGAGTTCGTCGGGGCGAAGACCGGGGTGGGCTACTTGATCTGGTCGAGCTGGCAGAGCTTCCTCATCGAACGGATGTGGGCGGGGTTGGTGGTCATCGCGGCCACGGGGTACCTGGTCCAGCTCGGCCTGGATTGGCTCGAGGGGCGGCTGGTGCCCTGGCGGGGCCGGTGAGCGAGGGCGGCGCGGCCGAGCCGGCCAAGCGCTTCTCGCCCGCTGGGCACGTGATCGAGCTCGTCGCGGAGGCGCGTGCGATCGAGCGGCAGCGCAAGGACGGCGAGGTCACGCTGGTGTCGCCGGCCGGGCGGACCTTCACCCTCACCTGCGACGAGGGGCCGTACCTGGGCGGCGACGACACCGCACCCCCGCCGCTCGCGTACCTCGCGTCGTCGATCGCTTTCTGACTGCTTACCCATGTGTCCCTGTACGGGACCAAGCTGAAGCTCGAGGTGCGGGCCGCACGCGTGCGAGTGCGCGTGCGCTTCCACGGTGAGGGTTCGGTGCTCGCCGAGACGATCCGGGTGCGTTGCGAGGGCGTGGAGACCACGCTCGAGATCGACTCTCCCGAGGACCCGGTGAAGATCGCCAAGCTCGCTCGTTTGTCCGAGGCCGGCTGCTTCGTCATTCAGAGCCTGCGGCAGCCGACGACGGTGGACTACGCCGTGACGTTGAATGGTGCGCCGCTCCCGCTGCGTTGATCGGTACCGGGACGCGCGCCTACTTCGATCGCGAGACCGAGACGGCCGCCGCGGATATGCTCGCCGCGCTGCGCCTGCGCAAGCTGCGCGCGGGTCTGGTACTCCTCCTCCAGCGCAACCCCTTCTACGGCGCGCGGCTGCGCGCGGCCGGGCTGCGCGACGCGCGCGACGTCGGCTCGCTCGACGACCTCGCGCGCCTTCCGTTCACCACGAAGTCCGAGTTCGCGGCGGACCAGGAGGCCGCTCCGCCGTTCGGCACCAACCTCACCTACCCGCCGAGCGAGTACCGGCGCGTGCTACGCACGTCGGGCACGACCGGCCGTCCGCTGTTCTGGCTCGAGACCGAGGAGAGCCTGCGGACGAACGCCCGGGAGTGGGCGAGCGGGCTCGTCGCGCAGGGCATCGGCCCGGGTGACCGCATCTTCTTCGCCTTCTCGTTCGGGCCGTTCATGGCCTTCTGGGGCGCGTGGGAGGGCGCGCGCCTGGTCGGTGCGCTGACCATCTCCGGCGGCTCGCAGCAGAGCCTCGATCGTCTGCGGCTCCTCGCGCAGTGCGGCGCCACGGTGCTGGCGAGCACGCCGACCTACGCGCTACGCCTGGCCGAGGTGGCTGCGGAGAACGGCATCGACCTGCGTGCGCTCGGCGTCCGGGCGACGGTGCACGGCGGGGAGCCGGGCGCCTCCATCCCGGCCACGAAGCGGCGGATCGAGGATCTCTGGGGCGCACGCTGCTTCGACACCTGCGGCCTCACTGAGGGCGGGCATCTCGGCTTCGAATGCCTGGAGGCCCCGGGTGACGTCCACCTCCACGAGGACGACTACGTTGTCGAGGTGATCGACCCCACGACCGGCCGCGCCGCGCGACCCGGGGAGCGGGGCGAGCTGGTCGTGACCAACCTGGAGCGCTGGGGCATGCCGGCGCTGCGGTACCGCACCCGCGACCTCGTCGAGATCGTGGACCAGCCCTGCGACTGCGGCCGCACCTTCCGCCGACTGCGCGGCGGGATCATCGGGCGCGCGGACGACATGATCACGGTCCGCGGCGTGAACGTTTTCCCGTCGGCGATCGAGGCGATCGTGCGTCGCCATCCGGCCATCGCCGAGTTCGTCATCGACGTCCACCGGCGGCGCGAGATGCGGGAGCTCGAGCTCCGCATCGAGCCGGTGCCCGCGCTGGACGCGGGCGCGGTGACCGAGCTCGCGCGACAGCTCGAGCAGGATGTCCACACCGACCTCGGCCTCCGGGCGACCGTCACCGCGGTGGCGCCGGGTGCGCTGCCGCGCTTTGAGCTGAAGGCGCGGCGCCTCGTCGTGCACGACTGAGGTCTCGGG
>JACDAF010000232.1 GCA_013695575.1 Chloroflexota bacterium
CTCCAGCCCCGCGGCCCCGCCGGTACCGCCCTCGCCGGGCGCGAGCCGCGCTGTCGCGCTCGCGCTCGAGACGGCGAGCGGCGCGCGGAGCGGATCGGCCGGGTAGCGGCGTAGCTCGCCGGTCTGATCCTCGCTCGGGACGCTCGCGGCGTCCAGGCGCACACCCCGACCGGCCCGCATGACCACCTCACGCCAGCCGATCCGATCCGCGAAGGTCACGTCCTGGTAGGCGATGGCCGCGCCATCGGACAACCGCAGATCCGCCGCGAGGTCGAACGTGACGCGCATGGTCGAGAGCCCTGCTTCGCCGGGGATGAGCTCGACCGACGCGTCGTGCTGCTCGAGCGCGACCGCGCTCCCGCCGATCGAGAGTCGTGCGCCGTCGCGAACGAGCGTGGCGAAGCGCCGCAGCAGCACCTCGCGCTGCGTCGCATCGGGCACACCCGCGGCGCCTGCGGCCTGCAGCTCCTGCAGCGTCGGGATCTCGGCGAGGTCCAGCACGTAGCGGAGCGTCACGCGCTCAGGTGAGACGTCGATGCGGCTGTAGCGGTTGATGGTGAAGTTGCCGAGCGGATGGGCCGACGCGGCCGGCGGGAACGCGAGCGCCGCCAGGAGCGCGAAGAAGAGCGCGAGCGCGGCGGGCCGCGCGCGGGTCACGGCGCGGTCGCGGACAGCCGGCGCAGACGCTCCGCGAGATCGTCGGCGAAGAGCAGCGAGTAGCGCGGGTTGAGCCCGCTCGCCTGTCCGAGCAGGGCGCGCGCTCTCACGCTGTCGCCGGCGGCATCCGCGATCACGCCGGCACGGTAGAGCAGCAGCGGATCCTGCGTACCGGTGCGCAGCGCCTCCGCGCTGTGGCGGCGCGCGGCCACGAGGTCGCCGGCACGGTACTCCGCCCAGGCGAGCGCGTCGGCGACGTGGATGCTCGTACGGAGCTCGTACTCGGCTCGCGCCGCGGCGAGCGCGGCGGGGATGTTGCGGCCGTGGTCCGCGTCGAAGAGCGCCTGATCGACGTCGGTCCGCACGCCGCCGGCCGCGAGGAGCTTCGAGGTCGCGGCGACCACCGCGTACTGCTGCTCGGCGCGGGCCGGGTCGCCGAGCTTCGCGTACACGTCGCCGAGCGCCGCGGCGAGCTCCGGCAGCGGGAGGCGCGCCACGGCGCGCTCGTAGAGCTGCGCCGCACCGCGCAGATCGCCGCGCGCCGCGCGCACCCGAGCGATGCCGGCGTCGCCGTACACGTAGTCGCGCACCCGGTCGCGCGAGCTCTCGTAGGCTCCCTCGGCGCCGCTTAGATCACCGGTCATGAAGAGCAGATGCCCGAGTTGGACCTCCGTCCAGGCAGTGGCCTCGCTCGCAGGATTGCCGGCCGCGATCGCCGCCCGCATCGCACTGATCGCGCCGGGGAGGTCGCCGTGCAGCTCGCGCACATATGCGACGCGGCTGTACGAGGCAAGATCGGGACGAAGGTCGACCATGCGCTGCGCAGCCGCGATCGCCTCGTCGTACCGGCCGAGCTCGACGAGCGCGTCGGTGACGATGCCGTGACCGGCCGCGCGGGCGGGCGCCACGGCGATCGCGCGCTCTCCGTGCTCGAGGGCGGCGGCGAAGTCGTGACGGCCGAGGCTCAGGGTGCCCGCGGCGACGAGCGTGGTGATCTCGCTCGGACCGAACGCGAGCGCACGGCGCACGAGCTCGTCCGCGCGCGAGTAGTACGACGGGTCGCCGGTCTCGCGCACGCGCTGCAGATACGCGAGCGCAAGCAGCGAGAGGAGCTGGGGATCGTCCGGCGACGCCGAGAGGCGCTGCTGCGCGGCGTCGACGGCGCGCTGCCCCGCGGTGCGCTGGTCGAGGAGGCGCTGCAGCCCGGCGGGCAGCTCGACCGGGGCGCCTCGCACGACGGCCAACACGCCGGCGAGGGGCAGAGCGATCGCGATGACCGCCAGGAGCGAGACGGCGGCGGCGCGGACGCGCGGCGGGCGCGACTGCGTTGCGGCGGTCACTTGACCTCGAATCGGGCCTGGGCCTGCTCTCGCTGGGTGGCGAGCTCGCAGCTGACGGTGTGGATGCCCAAGCCGGTCGGTGCGCTCGTGGCCGGGTAGCTGAAGCTTGCCCGTCCGCCACCGTCAGCCGTCCGCGGCGTCCGGAGCTCGGGATCGGAGCGCTCCGCACCGTCCGGCATGACGGCCTTGACGGCGCAGACGGATCCCGGCGTCGTCACCACACTCACGAGGCCGTAGCGGGACTCGAGGATCGTCACGAAGTACGTCGGCAGGACGACCCCGGTCGCCGCAGGGCCACCGAGCGTCGGGACCGGTGGGAACCCGGATGTCGATGCCGCCGTCGGGGGCGTCGCCGAGGCGGATGCCGGCGGTGTCGCGCTGCCCGCCATTGGCGGGGCGGAGGATCCGCCGCAGGCCGCGAGTGTCATCGCGAGGACGAGGAGGACGGCGCGACCGTCGGGGAGCTTTCGCTCCCCGACGGTCCATGCCGGCAGAACGGAGGGACGCACCTACGGTGTCGCCGGCTCCGTGCGGTGGTGCGTGTGGTCGAAGCCCTGGTGCGGGCTCGCGACGTACGGGAAGGCCGCGGTGAAGGGCTTCTCGTTGGCGTTCACGCCATCGCCGAGCTGGTTGTTCGGCGCCTTGTTCTGGGCCGGCGTGAACGGGGTGCCGCCAGCGGCGGCCTGGAGCGTGATGTCGACCACGTCATCGATGAGACGCCGGCCGTTCGGGTAGCCGCCGCTCTCGCCTCCGAGGAGGCCCATGCGGTTGCCGGCGCCGATCGCGGTGGCCGGCGTGAAGAGGTTGAGACGCAACTTCTCCGACGGGAGCACGAAGGGCGGCTTGTTCAGCCCGGCGATGCCCGTGAGGAAGATCGCGACGAGGTCGTTACGCGGTGCGGGCGGAACGTCAAGGCCGTAGAGCGCCTTGAGCAGACGGGCAGCCTCGGGGTCGAGGACCACCGGGAGAGCGGCGCCGTCGTCCCTCGGGTGCAGGGCGTTGAACGCGTCCTTGAGCGCGAGCGGGATGACCACCTCGTTCACGAGGGGCATGCCCAGACGTGAGACCTGGACCCAGGGGCCAGAGGCCGATTGGGTGCCGTTGGTGTTGTACACGCGCGTGGACTGACGCATCGAGAGCGCGCGTCCGGCGATGACGCCGAACTCGGAGTTGACGAAAGCCGGAGCGATGCCGTTGTTCGTCACGCTGGCGATCGGGACCTGCAGAACGATGCTCTGCACGTTGTATCCGGCGAGGCTGTCGATGCCCCCGCCCTTGTTGCCGGGCGCGCCCGGACGGATGGTGAGGAGGTCGAAGGTCGCGCCGAGGTCCACGAAGAACGGATCGTCACGCTGACCCGCGAAGACCTTGCCACCGCCGGCGAGGTTGCGGACCGCGGACGCGGCGAG
>JACDAF010000249.1 GCA_013695575.1 Chloroflexota bacterium
TGTGTCTCGCCGAGTGCGGCGCCGACTTCGGCGACTGGTGGACAGCGCTCTGGGTCACCTGGCAGGCGATGACGACCATGGGCTTCGACCACGTCGCGCCCGTGACCCCGGCCGGCCGGGCCATCGCTTCGATCGACGCGCTGCTCGGCTACACGCTGCTCGGGGTGTTCGTGTTCATGATCGCTCGAGCGGCGGAGAAAGAGGGCAAGGTCCACAACGAGTGACCGCGCCGGAGCCCCGGCAGGCGGTCCGCCTAGACTCGAGAGCCCATGTCTGGAGACCTTCCACTCGTACGTCAGCTCTCGAACGGCCTCGTCCTCCACGCGCTGGAGGCGAGGCACGCCCCGGTCGTGTCGCTGTGGGTCTGGTACCACGTGGGCGGCCGCAACGAGGTTCCCGGCACGACCGGCATGTCCCACTTCCTCGAGCACATGCTGTTCAAGGGGACACCAGGGCACCCGAAGGGTGATCTCGACCGGCTGCTCGCACGCTACGGCGCGAGCTGGAACGCGTTCACCAATCCAGACGTGACCTGCTACTTCGAGACCGTCCCGGCCGATCGCTATGCGACGGCGCTCGAGCTCGAGGCCGACCGAATGCGGAACGCGCTCATCGCGCTGGAGGAGGTCGAGGCCGAGAGGACCGTGATCGTGAGCGAGCGCGAAGGGTACGAGAACGATCCCTCCTTCCTGCTCGGCGAGGAGGTGCAGGCCGTGGCCTTCAGCCGGCACACCTACGGTCAGGGGGTGATCGGGAGCAAGGATGAGATCAAGCTGATGACGCGCGACGGGCTCTACGAGCACTACGCTCGCTTCTACTCGCCGTCCAACGCCTACGTGGTGATCGTCGGCGATGGCGAGGCCGAGGCCCTGCTCGACGAGGCCGCAACCGCGTTCGAGGATGTGAGCGGCGACCCTCCGCCGCCCGTGCCCAAGGCGCCGGAGCCGCCGCAGATGGGCGAGAAGCGCGTCGTCGTCCGGCGCGCGGGTGGCGCGCTCCCCATGGTGCAGCTCGCGTTCCGCTCGCCCCGGGCGACAGATCCGCTCGCGGCCGCGCTCTCAGGGCTTACCGTGGTCCTGTCCGGCGGCGGCGGTGCGGGCGACGGCGCGTCAGGCAGATCGTCGCGGCTGTATCGCGCGCTCATCGACGCCGGGCTCGCGACCGAGATCGAGGCCAGCTTCCAGCTCATGAAGGATCCGTACCTCTTTTGGGTCGAGGCATCACTGCGACCCGGCGTCCCTCATGTCGACGTCGAGCGCATCATCCTCGCTGAGCTCGCCCGCCTCGCCGCGGAGCCGCTCGACCAGTCCGAGCTCACCCGCGTGCGCCGGCAGATGCTCGCGGGGATGGCGTACCCGACCGACACGATCACCGGCCGCGCCTACCAGCTGGGACAGCTGCTCTCGAGCGGCGCCGCGCGCTCGATCGGCGAGTGGTACGACCGTCTCTCGGCGCTCACCGCCGATGACCTCCGCGAGGCGGCCGCGGCGACGTTCGCCGAGCGCTCCCGCACCGCCGGCTGGTTCGTGCCGGACGACCACGTCGCCTCGCGTCCAGGGACCGATACCCCTCGGGCCGCTCCCGGGGACACCCGGTGATCCGGAGGACTCGCACGCAGGTCGGACGGCTGCAGGTAGCGGTCGCGGAGATCCCGGGTCTGCGTTCCGTCGCGTCGCTCCTCGCACTCGATGCGGGCCAGCTCGCCGAGCCGCGCGGTCGCTCGGGGGTCGCGCGCCTCACGGCGCAAACGCTGCTCCGTGGGACCGAGACGCGTTCGGCGCAGGAGTGGTCCGAGGGGCTCGACGCGATCGGCGCGAGCTCCCGTCTGGACGTCGGCGGCCAGGCCGCTCTCTTCTCGGGCCAGTGCCTTACCGGAGACCTGCGGGCGTATCTGCGGCTCGTCGCCGAAGCGGTGCTGCATCCGGCCCTCGCTGCGGCGGAGCTCGAGTTCGTCCGCCAGCAGGCGCTCGCGCAGATCGAGGAGGACAAGAAGGACACGCGCGCGGTCGCCGAGAAGACCTGGCGCGAGCTCGCGTACCCACCGGGTCATCCATTCCACACGCGTGCGGTCGGCGACGAGGCGGTCGTGCGCTCCACGACGACGGAGGAGCTCCGCCGCTTCCACTCCGACCACGTCGTGGGCGGCGGCGCGGTGCTGATCATCGCGGGAGGCGCCGGTGCGGCCACCGCGATCGATGCGGTGAACGAGGCGTTCGCGGAGTGGCCTGCCGGGCGCGCGCGACCGGCGGCGGCCGCTCTGCCCTCGGTGCTGTCGGCGACCGTGCGGCGCGATGTCGTGGTGCCGGACAAGACACAATGCGACGTGGTGCTCGGCTGGCACGGTCTCCCGCGCAACGATCCGCGGTACGTGGCGGCGCGCGTCACCAACATGGTGTTCGCTGCGGATACGTTCGCGAGCCGCGCCGGGAACGTCGTCCGCGACCAGCTTGGCCTGGCGTACTACGTCTTCTCCACGCTCGGGTCGACGCGCGTTGCCTCACCCTGGCTCGTGCGCATGGGTGTCAACCCGGAGAACGTCACACGAGCGGTCGGCACCACCTTCGACGAGCTGCGTCGGATGCACGAGGGCGATATCGCCGAGGATGATCTCGCGCTCGCGAAAGACAAGCTGGTCGGCGAGCTCGACGTCGCGCTCGAGAGCCCGGGAGGAGTGGCGCAGCTGGTGCTGGAGGCGGAGCTCTTCGATCTCGGCGATGACCACTTCGA
>JACDAF010000252.1 GCA_013695575.1 Chloroflexota bacterium
TCGCCGCGTACGGTGCTCACCGCCGCGTCGACGAGCACCGAGGGCGTCAAGGATCCGGTGATCGTCGCGAGTGGCGACGGGCTGGTCATGTTCGCGAGCGCGGCGCTTCGCTCGGCGGTCCCCGATCACGCATCCGGTGACATCTTCGGCACCGGCACGGTCCGCTCAGCCACAGGCATCGCGCAGGGCCGCGAGGGCGAGGCGTGGGCCTGGCAGGGACCGGTGCTGGAGCCTAGCGGCGACGGCTGGGACGCCTACGAGACGCGGATCTCGTGCCTGCTGGCTCCCGACCTCGCGCTCTATGACGGCCTCACGCGCGCCGAGGACAACTATCGCGAGAGGATCGGCGTCGCGCGCCGCGACTCCGACGGCTCCTGGCGGAGCGTCACTCCACGCGCTCCGGTCCTCGACGCGCGGTACGTCGCCTTCGACGGCGAGCGCTACTTCTGGGAGCACGAGCTCGCGGACGGGTCGCATGAGCTTCGCGTGGCGGCACCGAGCACGACGCTCGACGCCGCCACGCTCGGCTGAATCACCGCTGGCCGTTCGGCTGCTCGTCCACTTCCAACGGATCGAAGCCGGCCGCCTGAGCGCCGCGCTGTGCGTTCGGTCGCTCGGCCACGAGCTTCACGTCGATCTCCACGGTCGAGACCTTTCCGGCGTTGACGCCGAAGGTCATGACGCGGCGTCCGTAGGCGACCGTCGGATCGACGACGGCCTTGTACCGCGCGGGCGTGAGATCGACGACGCCGAACCAGCCCGAGCCGTCGGTCGTCTTCGTGGTGATGAAGGCGTCGGTCTCCGCGTCGTAGAGGTCGACCCTCACCTGGTCGAGCGGGCGGCCGACCTCCGATCGCACGGTTCCACGGACGTGGCCGAGCGTCGGGGCCGCCTTCCAGGCCATTACCGGCACGGCCGCGGGATCCGCGAAGACAGGAGGGGTGACGCTGTCGTACTCGCTCGGCTGCGTGAGCCCCCGCGTCAGCTCGGCGCGCGACAGGTCAGCGGAGCGGAAGGGAGGGCACGAGCTGTTCGTGCGGCAGTCGGGTGTGCGATACGAGTAGCCGACCCACCCGACGCCGGTGTTGCCCGCGGTGCTCGGGGCCAGTGCCTTCCGCACCTGCGCGACCGAGCCGGCGATCGTGTTCAGATAGATCGCTGCGCCGATCGCGGTCTGGCGTGAGTACTGGTGGTCCTTCGCGAACTCGTTCCACTCCTCGAACATCCGCTGCTGGTCCAGGCCAAAGCAGCCCGGGCCGCTCCGGTCGATCGTGGTGCAGTACTCCCGCTTGTAGTTCATCGGGATGTTCAGGTCGAGGATCCCCTCGCGCATCCACGCGCGCCAGTCCTGAAGGACCTCCGCGTACGTGCGCGTGCTCTCCCACGCGCCCACGCTCGGGCTCTGCGGCCCGTGACCGTACGTGATGGTGTCAGCGCTGATGCTGACGTGCGGCTTGATCGCGTAGGACTCGACATAGACCTTGCGCACGATGTTCGTGACCTGATCGCGGCGCCACTGCGCCCACTGCGGGTCCGTGGGCATCGGCGTATCGCTCCGTCCGGTCGC
The DNA here is from genome assembly GCA_013695575.1 of Chloroflexota bacterium. GTDB lineage: Bacteria > Chloroflexota > Limnocylindria > P2-11E > P2-11E > JACDAF01. The sequence goes on from JACDAF010000252.1 coordinate 1,568, forward strand.
CTCCCGGAACCGGGCCACCGCGACGGGGTTGTAGCCCCACGACGGCACATTCAGCCCAAGGTTGAGGTCTGGATAGCGTACGCGGTCGAAGTTCACGCCGTCGACGTCGTAGTTGCGGATCACGCTGAGGTACATCTCGGCGATGTAGTCGGCTGCCGCGGGATGCCCTGGATCCAGGTAGTAGTCCGCTCCGCCGCGGTTCGCGCCGTCGGAGCGACTCATGATCCAGTTGTCGTAGCCGGTCTTCGAGGGTCCATGTGTGTTGAAGACGTGGCTCGGATCCGCCGGCGGGATCAGGCTGTTCCAGATCGCGGTCGTGATGATCCAGGCGTGGACCTCGATCCCCTGCGCGTGCGCCTTGTCGATGAGCGTCTGCAGCGGGTCGTACGGGAAGGCTGCGATGCTCGCCTGCGTGCGCGGCATGCTCGCGCGGTTGCAGAAGCAGTCGCCGCGGCGGCCGACCTGCACGACCAGCGCGTTGATGTTCGCGGCCTTCGAGTCCGCGACGAGCTTGTCGACTTCGGCGGGGGTAAAGATCCCCGTGCCGAACGCGTCGACCCAATAGGCGCGGAACTGCGCCGAAGCCGCCTCGGCCCTCCCGGGGAGGACCGGCAGGAGCACGAGCGCGAGGACGAGCGCGATGACCGACGACCGCAAGGCGATCCCTCTTTCCGCCTCCGCCCCCACCCGCGGCGCTCTGCACGCCGCTGGAAGGTTAGCCGACCGTCGCGGTCGAGAGCGAGAGGACCGGTGGGAGGTAGGCCGCGACCCGCTCCCAGGATCGCCCCTCGTCGGCGCTTCCCCAGACCTCGCCGGCATTCGTACCGAAGTAGATCCCGGCCGGATCGAGGCGGTCGGTCGCCATGCCCTCGCGCATGACCTCCATCGGCGCCCCCTTCGGCAGGCCGGCGCTGAAGCGCTTCCAGGTCTTCCCGCGGTCCCGGGTCCGGTAGACGGCCGCGCCGAGGACGTTCGTCATGCGTTGCGGCCAGTCGAGCGGGAACACGTACGAGGTGGACTCGTCGTGCGGGTGGATCGCCGCGGCGAAGCCGTAGTTCCCGGGAAGGCCCGCCTCCCCGCCGTCCCAGCGCGACTTCGCCTCGTCCCACCACCACATGCCTTCATGAGCCTGCATGAAGCGGACGTTCGCGGCGGTGGGATGCGCGACGAGGTGGTGGATGCATTGGCCGGCCTCGGCCTCCTTGTCCGGCATGTAGGAAGAGGTGAGGCCCGCGTTGCGCGGCGTCCACGTCGTTCCGCCGTC
>JACDAF010000257.1 GCA_013695575.1 Chloroflexota bacterium
CCAGCCGAGCGATCCTCGCCCAACGCTTGCACGAGAAGGGGCTGCGTCTCACGAGCCAGCGCCTCGCCGTCCTCTCCGCGATCGAAGAGCACCCGGATCACCCGGATGCCGCGTCGATCGCCAAGGCCGCGAGACGGCGTGCCGGCAGCATCTCGACGCAGGCGGTCTACAACGTCCTCGATGCCCTGACCGACGCCGGGCTCATCAGAAGGATCGAGCCGGCCGGCTCCCCAGCCCTGTACGAGACCCGCGTCGGCGACAACCACCACCACGTCGTCTGCCGCTCGTGCGGGACCACGGTCGACGTCGATTGCGTCGTGGGCCACGCGCCCTGCCTCAAGCCCTCGTCGACTCACGGGTTCGTCGTGGACGAGGCGGAGGTGACGTTCTGGGGCCTTTGCCGCGCGTGCAGCCGGAAGCGCCCCGCTCGGTGAGGCGACTTCTCAGCTGGAGTATGCTGCGCTTCTCAATGATGGAATGATTCCATTGTCGGAGTCACTTCGATAGGGAGGCGAGCCATGAACGGGGGCCAGGAGCACGACCGCGCGCTCACAAATCGCCAGGGCCATCCGATCGCTGACAACCAGAACGTGCGCACCGTCGGCGAGCGCGGCCCGACGACGCTCGAGAACTACCACTTCATCGAGAAGATCTCCCACTTCGACCGCGAGCGCATCCCCGAGCGCGTCGTGCACGCCCGCGGCACCGGATCCCATGGCTACTTCGAGGCGTACGGCATGATCGGCGACGAGCCCGCCAACACGTACACCCGGGCCGCGCTCTTCCAGGAGCGGGGGAAGCGAACGCCGGTCTTCGTCCGATTCTCGACCGTCATCGGAGGGCGTGACTCTTCCGAGGTGGCGCGCGACCCGCGGGGCTTCGCGGTGAAGTTCTACACGGAGAAAGGGAACTGGGACCTCGTCGGAAACAACCTGCCGGTGTTCTTCATTCGCGACGCGATCAAGTTCCCTGACGTCATCCATTCGCTCAAGCCGGACCCGGTGACGTTCCGCCAGGAGCCGAATCGCATCTTTGACTTCATGAGCAACACGCCCGAGTCGATGCACATGCTCACCTGGCTATTCAGCCCGCGCGGGATCCCGGCCAGCTACCGCAATCAGGACGGCTTCGGTGTCAATACGTACAAGATGATCAACAGCGCCGGCGAAGGTGTCCTCGTCAAGTACCACTGGAAGACGAAGCAGGGCATCCGTTCGCTGACCCAGGCTGAGGCTGACGCCATCCAGACGACCGACCTCGGCAGCGCGACGCGGGATCTCTACGGGGCGATCGGGCGGGGCGACTTTCCCGAGTGGGAGCTCTGCGTGCAGATCATGGCGGACGGCGAGCACCCGGAGCTCGAGTTCGATCCGCTTGACGACACGAAGATCTGGCCGGAGGATCGCTTCCCCTTGCGGCCGGTCGGGCGCATGGTCCTCGATCGTGTGCCTGACAACTTCTTCGCCGCGACCGAGCAGGTCGCCTTCGGCACGGGCGTGCTCGTCGACGGCCTCGACTTCTCCGACGACAAGATGCTCCAGGGCCGGACGTTCTCGTATTCGGACACGCAGCGCTATCGCGTCGGTCCGAACTATCAGCAGCTGCCGGTGAATCAGCCGCTGGCGCAGGTCGCGACGAACCAGCGCGACGGCCAGATGGCCTACGGCGTCGATCTCGCGCCGGGCCAGGACCCGCACGTGAACTACGAGCCGAACAGCACCGGGGGCCTCCGTGAGCCGGAGCCTGCGGGCTCGCCTCACGAGCCGTCCATCGAGGGTCGCCTGCAGCGCCGCAAGCTCGCGCGGACGAACGACTACCAGCAGGCGGGTGAGCGCTACCGCACCATGCCCGCCGCCGAGCGCGACGACCTGGTCACGAACCTCGGCGCCGCGCTCGAGCAGTGCGAGCGGCCCATCCAGGAGAAGATGGTCTGGCACCTCACGCAATGCGACACCGAATTCGGCGATCGGGTCGCGGATCGGCTAGGTCTCTCGACGGTCAGCGCGTTGGCCAAGCGGTGATGCCCTGTCACGAGTCCGTGATGGCGGGCTCGGACGCGTCGCTCAGGCCTTGCCCGGCGAGCGCCTCCGCTTCGCGGAAGTGACGCCGGACCGCGCCGCGGCCGATCTGCGCGCGGCGGGTGCGGCCTTCGCGACCATCTGACGGAGCGCGAGCAGGTCGAACGCGGCCTCCATGGTCTCCTCGCCCTTGTTGCCTTCGGTCCCGCCGGCGCGCTGCCGCGCCTGCTCGTACGTGTCGCAGGTGAGCACGCCGAAAGGGATCGCGCAGGGGTAGGTGAGCGAGAGCTGCATCAGCCCATCCGTCACGGAGCGGGCGAGGACGTCGAAGTGCGGCGTCTCACCCCGAATGAGACAGCCGATCGGGACGACCGCGTCAAAGCGTCCGGTGTCGGCGAGCAGCGCGACCGCAGCGGGCAATTCGAAGGAACCGGCGACGCCGAAGCGCTCTACCGACATTCCCGCCTCCTTGGCAGTTCGCTCGGCGCCGGCCGCCAGCACATCGGTGATCTCGCGATTCCACCGCGCGACGACGAGCGCGACGCTCGCCTTCGGCCTGACCGTGGATCTCCCGGCTGGAGTCTTCAAGCGTCGCGCGGCTTCGTTCGGCCGAGCCGCGGGATGACGCCCGCAGGCGCCCCCGCCCCCACCTCGGCCGTGCCCCACTCAGAGGTGAGCAGGTGGCCCATCTTCCGGCGCTTCGTGTCGAGGTACGCCGCGTTCGTCGGGCGGGCGGCGACCTCGATCGGGACGCGCTCGACGACCTCGAAGCCGAACAGGGACAGTGACGCTTTCTGGGGGTTGTTCGTCATGACGCGCGCGCGCCGTACCCCGAGGTCCATCAGGATCTGGACCCCGATCCCGTACTCGCGGTGGTCGGCCCTGAAACCCAGGTGCTCGTTCGCCTCAACGGTGTCAAGACCCTGGTCCTGCAGCTCGTACGCGCGAAGGTGGTTCATGAGACCGATCCCGCGGCCCTCCTGGCGGAGGTAGAGGAGGGCACCGCGGCCCTCGTCACCGATCCGCTTCAAGGCGGCGTCGAGCTGTTCGCCACAGTCGCAGCGCAGCGATCCGAGCGCGTCGCCGCTCAGGCATTCCGAGTGCACGCGGACGAGGGCCGGCTCGCCGTCGGCGACGTCGCCCAGGGTGAGCACGACGTGCTCGGCCTCGATGTTGGCGAACCGAGCGCGATACCCGTGGACCGTGAACTCGCCGTACACCGTCGGGAGCCGTGCGCTCGCGACGCGCTCCACCAGACGCTCGCGCGCCATGCGGTACGCGATGAGCTGCTTCACCGTGATCATGTGCAGGCCGTGTCGCTTCGCGAACCGGCGCAGCTCGGGCACCCGCGCCATCGAGCCATCGGCGTTCGTGATCTCGCAGATGACCCCGACCGGCTGCTTCCCGGCCATGCGGCAGAGGTCCACCGCCGCTTCCGTCTGCCCGGCCCGCACGAGGACGCCCCCTTCCCGCGCGCGGAGGGGGAAGACGTGTCCGGGCTTCACGAGGTCCGCCGGGGTCGAGGCCGGATCCGCCAGGACCTGTATCGTCCGCGCGCGATCGGCGGCGCTGATGCCGGTGGTGATGCCCTCGCGAGCATCCACGCTGACCGTGAACGCGGTCCCGAGCCGCGCCTCGTTGCGCACGACCATCTGCGGCAGGTCGAGCTCTCCCAGACGCTCCGGTGTCATCGGGACGCAGACCACACCGCTGGCGTACCGCCGGATGAACGCGACATCGCCCGCGTCGCAGTCCTCGGCCGCCATCACCAGGTCGCCCTCGTTCTCGCGGTCCTCGTCGTCGAGGACGACGACCATCCGCCCCCGCCGTATCTCGGCGATGGCGTCCTCGACACTGGAGAAGGGCGGTGCCGGG
>JACDAF010000271.1 GCA_013695575.1 Chloroflexota bacterium
GTCCGCGCTCCTCGCTGCTGCGATCCGGCGTCGCGATCCACACGGCGGTGTGGGACGCCGGGTACTCGGGGCAAGGCGAGGGTCTGCTCAGCGTCCTCGCGTCGGCGGGCTACCGGCTTCAGCGCGGCGCGCGGGTCGTCCAGCTCGTCTTCCTGCGCCTCGGGTCGGCGACCGCGGACGGGTATGGCGGCACCTACCAGGACGAGCGGTCGTGACGCACGCGGTCGTGCTCCACGATGCGGCGCTCGCTGACGGGACGTCGGACCGGCTCCGCACCGGCGTGAGCCTGCGGATCGAGGACGGCGCGATCGCGTGGATCCGGCCGGTGGACGACGCCGACACCACCGCCGCGGAGATCATCGACGCCGGCGGTGCGGTGATCGTCCCGGCGCTCGTCGATTCGCACAGCCACCTCACGCTCCAGGGCGGCTCCCACTGGATCGCGCGCGGGGACGATGACGCCGAGACGCTCCGTGCCGTTGCGCGTGACAACGCGAAGCGGCTGGTCGGGGCGGGGATCCTCTGGGCGCGCGACGTGGGCGCGCCGATGAAGGGCGGGCGGCCGCTCTCCGTCGCCGTCCGCGACGAGCTGTCGGGTCTGCCGGGCCAGCCGTACATCCGCGTCGCGGGGACCTGGATCGGCACGCTGGGGTTCCCGGCGCTCTGGATCACCGTGGGCGGAGCGGGATTGAAGGACGCGGCGCTCGCCCAGCTGGACCTCGGGACCGACTTCGTGAAGGTGTACATGGACGGTCCCGGCGGCTCGCGCGACGCACCATTCTCCGTTGCTGACCTGCGCGCCGCGGTCGAGGCGGTGCACGCGAGGGGCGCGCGCGTCGCCTGCCACTCGGGCTTCCTCGACGGAGCGCGCGTCGCGGCGGAGGCCGGCGTCGACTCGATCGAGCACGGCTTCGAGCTCGACCTGGACGTCGCGCGCACGATGGAGCGGAACGGCGTGACGCTCGTGTCGACGCTCTCCGTGTTCGCGTCCTGGGAGACCTTCGCGCGCACGACCTCGATCGACCGGTTCGCGGCGCCCGAAGGGCGCGAGCGCATCGCGCAGCGCAAGGAGGCCGCATACGCGTCACTCGCGCTCGCGAAGCGAGCCGGCGTGCGCATCGCGACGGGCTCGGACTTCGGTGGCGGCTCGGTGCGCGCGGGACACCTCGCATGGGAGGTCGAGCTGCTCGTCGCGGCCGGCCTCGAGCCGTACGAGGCCCTGGCCGCCGCGACACGGAACGGCGGGGCCCTCCTCGGCCACGACCATGCCGGGCGCATCGAGGAGGGGATGCCCGCGGACCTCGTGCTGATCCACGGCGATCCGCTATCGGATCAGCGTGCGCTCTGGCGGGTCTGGGCGGTCTACCAGCGGGGAGTGCGCGTCGCGTGAAGCGCAGCGGCGGCGACGTGAGGACGATCGGGCTCGCGGAGGCGCGGCGCATCGCCGTCCGTGCGCAGGCACTCGACGGCAGCGCCAAGAACATCCTCGACGTGGTGCGGCGCAGCGGCGCGCTGCAGCTCGACCCCACGGCGCGCGTCGCACCCAATCACGTGCTCGCGGTCTGGAGCCGCCTCGGCACGCATAACGAGGTCGCGCTGCGGCGGCTGATCGCCCAGCGGAAGCTCCACGAGTTCGACGCGTACATCTATCCGGCGGACGAGCTCGGCCTGCAGATCGCCTACCGGCAGATGATCCTCGCGGCGCCGCGCGACTGGCCGCGGCGGCTCAAGTCGTGGTTCAGGCTGAACGCGGCCTTCATCCGCTACCTCCTCCGCGAGCTCGAGCTGCGCGGGCCGCTGCCGTCCGACGCGCTCGAGGACCGCGCCAAGGTCAGCTGGCCTCCGCCGCCGGCGAAGCCGTCGCGCGGATGGAACTCGGAGCGGAACAAGACGATGGCGCTCCAGTTCCTGCAGTGGCAGGGGAGGGTGATGGTGTCCGGCCGGTCGGGCGCCAAGCGTCTGTGGGACCTGGCCGAGCGAGTTGCGCCGGACATCGAGCGCATCGAGCCGCGGCACGTCACGCGGCTCATCGCGGAGCGGGGCGTCCGCTACTTCGGGATCGTCCGTCCCGGTCGGCTCAGGGTCTGGTACCACGAGCTTCCCGATCTCGAAGGCATCGGCGAGCGCGTGCGGGTCGAGGGCGTGCGCGGCGACTGGATCGTTCGCTCCGATCTGCTGAAGGACGCCGAGATCCCGCAGCGGCTCACGCTGCTCTCGCCGTTCGACCGGCTGATCCACGACCGCGAGCGCGCGCGCGACCTGTTCGGCTTCACGTTCACGATGGAGATCTACGTGCCGAAGGAGCTGCGCAAGTACGGCTTCTTCGTGATGCCGGTGCTCGATGGCGAGCGCATCGTCGCGCGGCTCGATCCGGAGCTCGACCGTGCCGCGAAGACGCTGCGCGTGAACGCCGTCCATCCGGAGCATGGCGCGAAAGTCCGTCGCGCGGCGCTACGTGCCGCCCTGCGCAGTCTCGGGGACACCGTGGGAGCGGAGCGCGTGGTCGGCGCGTAGCGGCGTTGCCCTCCTCGGCCATGACCCTGCCGGCCGCGTCGAGGAGGGGCATCCGCCGGTCCCGCGGGATGTGAGAGTCGCCTTACTAGGCGGGGATGGTGAGCTTCGTGCCCGGCCGGATGAGGTCGGGGTCGTCGCCGATAGCGTCCTTGTTCGCCTCGTAGAGCTCCTTCCAGCGGTCACCGTCGCCCATCTCGCGCTGCGCGATTTCGGACAGGCTGTCGCCGCTCTTCACGGTGTAGGTCTTGGACTCCTCGCCCTTGGAGTCGGTCGCCATGCCCTGGCTCGCGTCGTCGGAACGTGCCTCGTTCGGCATG
>JACDAF010000287.1 GCA_013695575.1 Chloroflexota bacterium
CGAAGGAGCCGAGGGAGATCGGGAGTGCGATGAGCGGACCGAAGAAGTCGATGAAGGCGAAGCAGCCGAGGTTCGCGGCGAGGGCCACGCCGGCAAGCGCGAACGCGACGATCTTCGTCATGATCGCCTCATCGCCCGCGCAGCCAGAGCGAGGCGTGGGCGGGATGCATGGTCTCGGCGACCACGCCGACAAGCTCGCCCGAGAGTGCATCGAGGTCGACCTGATCGCGCAGGCGCGCGGCGAACGCATCCACGGTCCGAGCCGCGTCGTAGCGCGCGCGGTAGAAGCGTTGATCGACGAAGCGCTGGAGGCGCGCGCGTAGCGGACCGAAGAGCGCGACCACGGCGAGCGTCGAACCTGCCACAGCGAGATCTGACGAGCCGGTGATCGGGCGCAGCAATGCGGACAGCGCCAGCACGCTGAGGGCGTAGGTCCCGAAGAGGAGGGCGGAGAGCGCGCCGTAGACGAGCGTGCGGTTGATCAGGACATCGATGTCGTACAAGCGGTAGCGCGTGATCGCGATTCCGATCGCGACGGGCAGGGTCAAGACTGCTACGTTCATGAAGATCTGGGATGGCTTCGTGTTCGAGCCCAGCATGGCGGCAAGGGCGATCGTGCAGACGACCACGGAGGATACGACCCATTTCAGCTGCTGCCGTTCGGCACCGCGTGCGCGCCGGAAGCGCACCGCGAGCGCAAACCCGGACGCTGCGACCGCGAGGAACAAGAGGGCGTTCAGCGGCGCTTGAAGCGCTGCGTGCGTGTCCGCAAGGGCGCCACTAGGACCAACAGGGTTCTCGATGAACGTCGCGTTCTCGAGCGGTCCCGGGCTCAGGCCGAAGAGGAAGAACATCAGCGGCACGATCGCCACGCCACACCATTGCAGCGGCTTCCATCTCGGACCGAGCGGGCGACCGGTCGGGAAGAGCTGCGGGATGAGCGTCAGGAGCGGGGCCACGAAGAAGGAGAACGACCAGGAGGCGAGCCAGGCGAGCGCGAACGCACCGGGAAGGGAGCCGGGGGCGATGATCACCGCCCTCGTCGCGTACTCCTGCGCGAATCCGCCGAACCCAGCTGATAGACCGGCGACGAGCAGGAGCCAACCGATCGCGTTGCGCGGCTGATGCCGCGCCACGACGAGACCGGGCGTCGCGACGAATAGTGCGAGAAGGTCGAAGTACCCGCGGAAGCCCCAATTGTCGGGCACGGCCGCGTCGAGACTGATCAGCACGAGCACAGCGCCGGTCGCGGCGAGGGCGGTGGCGGCTGACCAGAGAGCCCAAGCGAGTCGTTGCGCTCCTCGATCGCTCACATCAATGCAGCCACACGCTCGCGTGCGCCGGCCGCACGGTGTCCGACACGACCTCGATGCAAGGAACGAGCGCGTGGACCGTCAGCATCGGGGGGACGCGCCCTGGGATGCGCCGGCGCAGCCCTGCGGCGAGGGCGAGGGGCAGGCCGTCGCGATGCCGAGCGCGAGCGAGGCGATGGCCAAGCACGCATAGACCACAGGCATCGCCCAGCACACGGCGCAGAGTGGCGTCGCTGACTTGCACGGCTCACAGTCTCGCGGTATGCCCGTCCGAGGAGCGTTACGAGCAGCCCGTCTGCACGTGCGCCTGCTCGGCCCGCCGCGGATCGAGCGCGCCGGGGCGCCGGTCGAGCCGGACACGCGCAAGGCGATCGCGCTCCTGGCGTACCTCGCTGTCACGGGGCAGGCGCAGGGGCGCGACCGGCTGGCGGCGCTGCTTTGGCCCGAGGCCGATCAGGAGCGGGCCCGCGGCGCTCTGCGGCGGACGCTGTCGGCCCTGCGCGGGGTCCTCGGCGGCGAGCACCTCGGCACGGATGGTCTCAAGGTGACACTCGACGGCCGGGGCATCGAGTGCGACGTCGTGCGGTTCCGCACGCTGCTGGTGGATGGCCGCCTCCGCGATGCCGCCGCGATGTACACGGGCGACTTCCTGGAGGGCTTCACGCTGCGGGGCTGCGTGGCGTTCGACGAGTGGGAGGCTCACGAGGCGGAGGCGCTACGGCGGGAGCTCGCCGGCGCGCTCGAGCGGCTCGCACGGGAGGAGCGCGCGCCCGCACGCGCGATCGCACACGCGGAGCGCTGGCTCGCGCTCGATCCCTTGCACGAGCCGGCGCACCGCGCGCTGATCCGGCTCCACGGCAACGCAGGCGACCGCGTCGCGGCGATGCGCCAGTACCGCGAATGCGCGCGGCTCCTTGATCGCGAGCTCGGCGTCGCACCGCTGCCGGAGACCACGGCGGTAGCGCGCGCGATCGAGGCCGGGGAGCCAGAGCCGGCGGCGGCGCGAGCGTCGTCGCCCAACGTGAACGAGCGCGTCGGCGACCTGTACACGCTGCACGGCGACTACGTAAGGGCGGTCGCGAGCTACGAGGCCGCGCTCGCTGAGACGTCCGCGCCGTTCCGGGCCGCGGTGGAGCACAAGCTCGCGGACGTCCACCATCGGCGCGGCGAGTGGGAGGCGGCCGAACGACATTACCGCGCGGCGTTGCGTGGTATCGACGACGCGGCGTGGCGCGCGCGCGTGACGGCCGACTACGCCCTGGCGGCGCACCGTCGGGGTGATCGGATTCGCGCGACGCGGCTCGCCGAGGAGGCGCTCGCGCTCGCGCGCCGCGCTCGCGACGACCGCGCCCTCGCCCAAGCCCACAACATGGTCGGGATACTCACCGGGGAGCGCAAGCATCTCGAGGAGAGCCTCGCGCTGGCCGAGCGCATCGCCGATGCCGCCGCGCGGGTCGCGGCGCTGAACAACCTCGCGTTGGCCCATGCACGCGATGGGGACCTCGACCGCGCGACCACGCTGACGCGCGAGGCGCTTGCGGCGTCGTCGGCGATCGGCGACCGGCATCGCGAGGCCGCGCTGCACAACAACCTCGCCGACCTTCTGCACCGGTCCGGAGAGAACGAGGAGGCGATGCGCTATCTCAAGCGGGCGGTGCGGCTGTTCGCCGATATCGGCGAGGACGCGACGCGCGAGCCCGAGGTGTGGAAGCTCGTCGAGTGGTGAGCTAGGCGCGCAGGTGGCGGTCGAACCACTCGGTCGCGCGGCGCAGCATGTCGACGCGGTGCTCGACCTTGCGAAAGCCGTGCCCTTCGTCCGGGTAGACGTGGTAGTCGAAGGTCGTCTTGGACTCGCGCAGCGCGGCGACGAGCTGCTCCGCCTCGCTCTGCGGCACCCGCGGATCGTTGGCGCCCTGGAGGATGAGCAGCGGGGCGGTGATGCTCCTCGCGTGCGTGAGCGGCGAGCGATCGCGATACAGCTCGGCGGCGCCGACCGGATCTCCGAGCTCGCGCTCGAGGTACTCGCGCAGGTCACCACGGGTGGTCTCGTGGAGCGTCTTCCATGAGACGACGCCGACGTACGAGACCCCGGCGGCCCACACGGCGGGCTCACGCGCGAGCGCGTACATCGTCATGAAGCCGCCGTAGCTACCGCCGAACGCGCCGATACGCTTCGGACCGGCGATGCCCTCCTGCCCGAGCCAGCGAACGCCGGCGACGACGTCACCGAGATCGTCCCCGCCCCAGTCGCCGCGGTTCGCCTCCTGGAATTCGCGCCCGTAGCCGGTCGAACCACGGATGTTCGGTGCAAGCACGACGTACCCGCGATGCGCGAACCACTGCGAGATCGGATCCCACCAGGCGAGGTGCTGACCGAGCGGACCGCCGTGAATGTGCACGATCGCGGGTGGTGTCCCCTCTCCACGCAGCGCTTCGGCGAATGGCACATAGAGGAGCGCGGGGATCTCGCGGCCGTCGGCGCTCGGGTAGCGCACGTGGACAGGCTGGACGAGCGTCCCTGGATCGACCCGCGCGGAGAGCGACGACGTGATCGGCTGCGGGACGACTGCGCGTTGCAAGCGGACCCAGACGTCGTGGGGCCGCCTGGCCGAGGCGTGCAGGAAGGCGACGGTCTCGCTGTCCGGCCCCACGTGCGCGAACTTGTGCACCCCGGGCAGATCGGCGACCGGGCTGTCGGCGTGAGACGCCACGAACACGCGGCGCACCGCCACCTGGGATTCCCTGGCCTGGAGGTACACGACGCCGCGGCCGTCCGGCCGCCACGCCGGCTCGGTCGAGTCGTAGATGCTGTTCGTCAGAACGACAATGCGGGGGCTCCGCCCCCGCGGTCCCCCGGCCTCGTCGAGCATGCCGTCGAGATGGGCGAGGGAGATCTCACTCCGTCCGCGAACGTTCGTCGTGAAGGCGATCATCCGGCCGTCCGGCGACCAGTGGCCGTCGACCGACTCCCCCTCCGTGCCCGCGCGCGTATCCAGGCAGATCGCCTCCCCGCCTGCGCTGGGAATGAGGAAGAGGTCTGCGTTCGTCCGGGCAGCGTCACGCCGCGAGCTGAAGACGAGCCAGCGTCCGTCGGGTGACCAGCGCGGCTGGGCGTCGTCGTGCTCGAAGTCCGACAGGACCAAGCGCGCACCGCTTGCCACCTCGACGATCTCGAGGCCGTATCGGTGTCCGGTGCTGTTGGAGACGAAGGCGAGCCGTGTGCCATCTGGCGACCAGGCGATGTCGCGGTGACCTGCGGCGGTGGCCGATGTGAGCTGCCGCAGCCTGCGGCCGTCACGCCGCATGACCCAGATCTGGAACCGCTCGTCGCCGCCGGTGTCGCGGAGGTACGCGATCCATTGCCCGTCGGGGGACCAGCGCGGCCAGACCGAGCGATCGCTCCCGTCCGTCAGCTGGTAGATGCGGTCACCGCGGACCGGCGCGACGAAGACCTCGTTGTTGCCGGTCCGATCCCAGGAGAACGCGATCTCACGACCATCGGGCGAGAGATCGATCCCGCCCCAGCGGTGATCGACGTGCGGCGCTCCGACGAGATCCTCGATCGCGATCTCGTGAAAGCGCGGACCGATCGACGTTGGCCGCAGGCTGTGCGGGCCGGGCTGGATCTCAACAAGGGGGTTCGCCACGGTCGTCGGCGGGGACGCCGTAGCAGCGGCGGACCAGTCGTCGGCGAAATTGCGCGGCCGCGTTGCTGGCGGTTGGCTCAACCGTCGCTCTCGGGCCGCGGCGCTCGCGCCTGCTTCTCGGGCGTGACGCGGGACACGACGAGCGTGGTCGGACCCATCGCGGCCTCGCGCCCGGCTGTCTGTTCCGAGGGCACGATCGGGTTCGGGGACATCTGATCCTGCAGGCGCCCCAGGTAGCCGCTGTCCCAGGGCGACGGCAGGAGGATCCCGAACCGCGTCCGCGGCTTCCGCGGGTCGTTGAGCCTCTGGTGCAGGAGGTCCTTGCCGGCGTTCCACGTCGGCGGGCGGTCTGCCGAGAGCACCACTGCGAACTCGAAGGGCATCAGCGCACCCGCCGCGGGGCTCGCGAGATCGAGGTCACCGCACAGCAGCACGCCTCCCTCGCGGCGAAGAAGGACGACGGTGGCGCCTTGGCCCTCACCGCGGACGCGAAGGGTCTTGGCGTCCGGTCGAAGCGCGTCCCCGTCGGCGAGGGTGATGTCAGGGCCGCCAGCGATCGCGTCCGCGTCGTCGGCGTGCGCCGCGACCTGCACGCCGAGCGCGTCCCGGTAGGCGGCCGCGTCGCGCGCTCGTGACCGGTTCGTGACGACGAGGAGCGAGCTGCGGCCGATGCCGCGGATGAGGCGGAGTGCCCGCTCGCTGATCGGCGGCGCGTCGATCAGGAGATTGCCGCGCTCCCGGTCGAAGACGAGGTAGTGCCGCGCGTCCTCGAGCGGCTCGTAGAGCTCGAAGATCCAGGAGCGGAGCTGCTGTATGTCCACAGGGCGGCTCATCGTAGGCGGTCACGGCACGGCGGCGCCGTGACCGTCCTGCTCCTTCGCGCTACGGCTCCGGAGGAGCGAAGGCAGGACCAGGAGCACGTCGCGCCGGCGTGCGGTCCGCACGAGCCCTCCGGCGGCCTCGACCCGCTCGACGGTCCGCCGCGTGCGGTCCTCGCCCCACTCGAAGAGGCGCTCGAGCTGACGCGCTGTTATCGCGCCTGCGAGCTCGAGCGAACGCTCGAGCAGCAGGCGGGTGGCGTCGGCCGAGGCGATGCGCTCGGCTGCCTTCGCGGCTTCGGGATAGCGGCGCACGAAGAGGTCATACGTGTAGTTGTAGTCCTCGCGACCCTCGCCGACCGCGCGCACGCGCGCCACGTACATGAGGCGCTGCACCTCGTCGATCGCCTTGTCGTAGTCGCGCCTGCCGTCCTTCGACACGATCCCGAGCGCCGCCCGCATGCGCTTCGTCTGCGTCTCCCCGCTGGCACCAAGGAAATCGATGATGCGCCGCGAGATGTCCGACAGCCGACCCGCACGTACGTCGTCGAGGTGGTCGTCCGGCTCTCCCGCGCGGCCGAACGTGGCGTAGAACGCGGGCAGTAGCCGGAGGGACACGAATGTCGGTTTCCGCACGAGCAGCGTGCCGTAGTACAGGCGGCGATCGGCGGCGAGCTGGTCCTTCCACTCCCACATCCAGCCCCACTTGCGGCCCTCGTCGTTTGTCGAGAGGTGATCGAAGCCGGCGGGCAGCGGCGCGTCGCCCGGGCGCAGGGTGAACGCGAAGCAGAATCCGAGCTCGTCGACCATGCGCAGAAGCTGCTCGGCATTCCGGACGCGGTACTTCCTGGTGAGCCCTCCACGGTGCGCTTCGAGCCGCGCCTCCAGCGCCGCGCCGTCCGGGGCGATCGCGGGGCGAGGGATGGCCGCCGCTGGCATCAGCTGAGGAACAGCGCCGCGAGCCCGGCCGCGACCGCGACGCTCATGGCCGTCCGCGCCCCCGCGTGCAGCTTCGCGAACTCCCGCCGCGCGGGCGCGCCATCCGGGAGGTCGTCGAACCCGGGCATCTGCCGCCGGAGCTGGCGTGCGACCGGACCGGTCCAGGCGCTCGCGTACAAGGTCGCGCCGGCCATGACCCCAAGGAGGGCCCACCGCACCCAGTGCCGCAGGTCTGGAGTCTCGAAGCTCACGGCGCGGAGGAAGGCCGTGACCAGGACGAGCATGGCCGCCCCGATGGCGACGCCGTCCCAGCGCGCGAGGATCTCGCCGAACGCCGTCCCCGCCGCCGCCCGCGAGGGCAACGTCCGGAAGAGCGCGGGTGCCGCCAGAAGGCCAAGCACGAGGCCACCTCCCACGAGCAGCGCGAGCCCGAGGTGGTAGCCGAAATTGATGAGCTGGAACCAGAAGGCGTCGATGCCTGCGAGTATCGCGGAGCGAGTCCGTATCCTGTTCAGGTGGGCCGGATCGCCGCGCTGCTCCTCGCGCTGACGGTGCTCGTGACCTCTTGCACCGCGGCTCCAGCGCCGGGCGGCGCGGCAGGGTCGGCGGCGCCGAGCGCCGACATCAAGCAGTCGAAGCTCGACATCTCGTACACCGCGCTCGCCGAGAACCACTACGCGAGCCCGACGAGCAAGGCCCTCCTGACGGCGGCACTCGACGCGTTTCGCAAGGAGGCGAAGGCCGCCGGCTCGACGATCGAGGTCCCGACACCGGAGTTCGAGGACAAGTCA